>NZ_VFWL01000008.1:0-268727 GCF_006442495.1 Mesorhizobium sp. B2-1-3 | reverse complement strand
CGCCTACACCGCGACGCTTTCGGGACTTTCGATGATGCCTGGCGGCATCGCCATGCTGATGCTGATGCCGATTTCCGGCTTCGCCTCCGGCTTCGTGCAGCCGAAATACCTGATCATGATCGGCATGTCGGCGGTTGCCGTGGGATTGTGGCACCTGACTTCACTGTCGCCGAATGCCGGTTTCAGCTATTTCACCTATGCCCGCATTTTCATCACGGTAGGGCTTCCCTTCCTGTTCATCCCCATTTCGACGGCCGCCTATGTCGGCCTGCCGCCGCAAAAGACCAACCAGGCCTCGGCGCTGATCAATGTCGCCCGCAATATCGGCGGCAGCGTCGGCGTATCGCTCTCCAACACCGTCGTGGCGCAGAACGCACAACTGCATCAGACCCATCTGATCGGCAACACGGCGCAGTCCTCGCCTGTCTATCAGCAGATGCTTCGGCGCATGACTGACTATTTCGTCGCTCAGGGCTCGCCCGCGGTCGAGGCGAAAGTCCAGGCGGTCGGCTGGATTGGCCAGACGATAGGCCGGCAGGCGACGCTTCTGGCTTACGTGGACTTGTTTCGCTACTCCGCGATCGCGACCGCCCTGCTCGTGCCGCTCGCACTTTTGCTGCGCTCTCCCAAGTCGAGTTCCTCCGCGAAATAGCTTCTACCGAGGCAGGCGCTCCTTCGAGCAAGGCAGTTTCATGGAACCGGGCGGCGCTTGTCTGGTTACGTCCCATGACACGGAAAAAAGGAGACAGACCGATGGCCAAGGAAAAGATCCGGCCACAAGACGAAGATCGCGAAGCCGTGCATCTGGCCGAAACGACCGACGTCTCGCCCAAGCAGGCGAAAGATCTCATCCGCAAGCACGACAACGACAGGAAAGAGGTGAAAAAGGAAGCCAAGAACTTCAAGGCTGAGGGGTAGGCGTTCGGGCGGATACTGCCGGTCGCTTCGACGCCGCGCGCCTGCCGCAATATGGAACCGGGACGCGAACGGTTCGTTCGAATAAGTGGGCCGGCCTGAAAATTCACCGCCAAGGTTTCTGCACCTTGGCCACAGGACAACGGCAATGAAATCGAAACTGGTTTCGAAAGTCGCGGGACAGAGGACCTTCGTGGTGGTGCTCGAGCCTGGCGAAGAGGCGATTGGCGTGCTCACTGCCTTTGCCAGCGAAGAACAGATCGACGGCGCATCGCTGACCGCGCTCGGCGCGTTCGAGCGAGCAGCGGTCGGTTGGTTCGATTTCGAGGCAAAGGACTATCGCAAGATACCGGTCAACGAGCAGTGCGAGGTTCTCAGCGCGATCGGCGACATTGCCCTGGGCGATGACGGCAAGCCCAGCCTCCACCTGCATGCCGTGCTCGGACTGAGCGACGGAGCGACGCGGGGCGGACATCTGCTGGGCGGCGTCGTGCGACCGACCCTGGAGGTCACACTGGTCGAGTCCCCCGCTCATCTGCGCCGCAGGAAACACGCCGATCTCGGCATCGCCTTGATCGACCTGAGCGCCTGACCTGGACATTGCTTCGAGATCAGGTCCAGTTGGAAAGAACCGTCTCCATCTCGACCGTTTCGACCTGCTGCGCGAACCGCTGATGATAGACGGTCATCAGCGCGTCGTGTGTTGCATCCGAAGAGCTGCAGAGGGCATCCGTCACCAGAACCACGCGGTAGCCGATATCGATCGCGCCAAGCACTGTCGCCAGAACGCAGACGTCGGTCTCGCCGCCGGTGATGACCAGAGTGTCGATCCGGCGGGATGAAAGCAGCGTGTGCAGATGCCCTTCGGGCCACGGTGAATAGATATGCTTGTCGACAACGATCGCCGGCGGGCAGCATGCCGCCAGCGGCGGCAGGAGTTCGATCATCTCCTCGCCGATCCTGTCGATGGTCATCGATGCCCAGCGTTCATAGTATCGCTTCCAGGTGCCGGCGCCCTGCCCCGGGCTTCGCGCCGGAAGGAAGCGAGTGAAGAACGTTTGTGAAGGATATCTTTCGGCAAGGCTGACGATCCGGGGAAGGACACGGGTGATCCAGGGTGTCGCCCACTCCGACGGCTCGGCGAACAGCCGCTGCATGTCGACACACAGATGGGCGCAATGATCGCCCAGAGGTCCATATGCCAGACCCGGAACCGACATCAGCAGCGACCCGCTTTGTCGTCTTCGGCGTCGAGCCGGCACAAGGCGGCCAGGGACGGATACCTGAACGCACATGCCAGCCGGATAGGGGTTCCGTTCAAGTCGACGTCCTTGCGCTAGTCCCAGTTTCTCGAGTGCCGACCAAACGCGAGGCAGCGAAACTCGTTCCCGTCGGGCTTTCGGAAACCACATCATCGGTGGAACGTTGACCAGCATCGAGGTTCGAGAGATCGGCCAATGGTCGCGCAGCAAGAAATGAGAGAACGAACCGGGGGATGCCTGTGCGGCAACGTCCGCTATCGCACCATCTCCAGGCCGCGCACTCACTATTGCCACTGCGACATGTGCCGACGCTCGACCGGCAGTGCGTTCGCAGTCCTGGCGTGGGTACCATCAGCCAGCTTGGAATGGCTTTCCAACAAGCCTTTCTGCCGCAGGTCATCACCCATCGCACAAAGAAGCTTCTGCCGCGACTGCGGATCGCCCGTCGCGTTGGCCTACGATGCATCGCCGGATGAGATCGCCCTGCATGTCGGAACCTTCGACGATCCCGCCGATCTCGAGCCACGCTACAATTACGGATCCGCGCAACGGCTCGGATGGACATGCTGCGGTGTGGACCTGCCGCACCACGACGCCGAAGAGCGGTGGTAGAAGCCGTGGCCGCTGCTTTTCCGCTGCCTTTGGATACCCGCCCCATGGAGGCCAAGGCGGCCGACGCACTGCCGGGCGACGACGGTCTCTGGCAGTATGAGCCGAAGTGGGACGGATTCCGCTGCCTAGCCTTCAAAGGCACCGCAAGCGTCGATCTCAGGGCCAAGTCCGGCAAGCCGCTCGGCCGGTATTTTCCGGAAATAACGACACTGTTGCGCGATCTCGATACCCAGTCTTTCATTCTCGACGGCGAGATAGTCATCGAGGTGAATGGCGATCCCTCCTTCGAGGCCTTGCAGATGCGGCTTCACCCTGCCGAAAGCAGGATTCGCATGCTGAGCGTGAAAACCCCGGCCCATCTCGTCCTGTTCGATATTCTCGCCGATCCGGACGGCGGGATCATGCTCGACAAGAGCTTGACGGAACGACGGGCCGCGATCGAGCGCTTCGTCACGAGGTCGGGCGTTTCCTCGTTGCGGTTGTCGCCGCGCACCACCGACGTGACCACCGCCAGGCGCTGGCTGGGCGAGGCCGGCCACGGCTCCACCGATGGAGTTATCGCCAAACTGCTGACGGACCCTTATCGGCCGGGCGAGCGCACCATGATCAAGGTGAAGCGGCTGCGCACCGCGGACTGTGTCGTCGGCGGGTTCCGCTACCTGACGGGCAGCAGCCAGGTCGGATCCCTACTGCTCGGACTCTATGACGACCACGGCAAGCTCGACCATGTCGGGTTTACGTCGACGATCGGCAAGGACGACAGGGCAGAAATTACCGCGAAGCTCGAGAACCTGAGAGGCGGACCCGGCTTTACCGGCAAGGCTCCCGGCGGACCGAGCCGCTGGAGCACCGAACGCAGCGGGGAGTGGGAGCCCGTGCGGCCGAAGCTGGTGGTCGAAGTCCGTTTCGATCATGTCACCGGCAATCGGTTTCGCCATGGAACGAAACTGCTGCGATGGCGGCCGGACAAGGCGCCGCGGCAATGCCGCTTTGAACAGATCCAATGAAGAAAGGGCTGGCAATGAGCATGCTCTACCGGGCGGCCAAGATTGCCGAGGACGCGCATCGATCGCAGACCGACAAGACCGGGCAACCCTATATCGAACACTGCAGGCGCGTGGTCGACACGGTCGAAACCCTTGACCAGAAGATCGTGGCATATCTGCATGACGTCCTCGAAAAAGGGGAGGGCTGGACAAGGACGAGGCTGAAATCCGCAGGCTTTGGTCCCTCGATTGTCGCCGCGGTCGATGCACTGACGAAGAGGCCTGGCGAGAACGAAATCGCTTTCGTGCGCCGGGCTGCGTCAAATCCCCTGGCGCGGCCGGTCAAGCGTGCGGATCTGGCCGACAACCTGTGGCAAGCGCGGCGGGCCGGGATTCCCCTCGCGAAATTTGAGGAGGGCCTGCGCATTCTCGAGGAAGACCGCGCAGCGTGAAGGCGACCTGGGCCCGGTGTCATCGCACGACAACCCAATGGAATCGGTTCCCTTGGATAAATCCTGCCGCTGTCCTGCTATTCCACTATGTGAGGCGTGTGGCGCTCGTCTTCAGCGGGATCGGCGTCTATGCGAGCCTTGCCGGGATCGAAGGCGGCGTGGCGAGCAAGCACCCGGACAGGCGCCTCGGGCTCTTCATACGCCCACATGAAATCATCCGCCGATCCGCCAACGGCATGCACGCGCCAATAGCTCGCAGTGCCTTTTGGCGATATCGAGGTGGTATCGGTTTTCTCGAGCAGGTCGAAATAGATGTCCTGGAACGGGATGTAGAACACAGGATCCCTCCCCGTTTCCTGGACCTGCAGCGCATGTTCGGTGGAGGCGATTATGGCGTCGGAGAATCTGACAGTCACCGTTCCATGGAAAGGCTGAATATGGAGATTGTTTCCCGACGGTGATCGGGGCTCGGCTGAAGGGTTCATTTGAGTGTCTCTGAGATTTCCAATTGGTAAAGTTCAAGGGCCGGTCTCAAAGGCAAAACGAGGTAATGCGGGATTGGTTGCGCGAATGCGGCGGCTACCCCGCGATGCTGCATCCCAAGCCCAAGGCGGAACACCAACCGATCCCACTGAGAGGAACAACGGGCCGGGTCGGCGGTTATCCGTTAGCCTTTCCGATTCCACGATCCATCAGGATAGCCGAGTTCTGGCGGCGGAAAGAGATGCAACTGGCGACAAAGGGGCCACATGAGGCACCCGTTCATATCGGAGACATGAGATGGAACCGCGCAAGAAGCAACGATCCGAACAACGGGACGAAACTGAAGCCCCGGCAATCCAGCAGGCGGACTGGGATGCAATCAAGGGCGGCAGGGTTCTTCCAGACAAGGTGTCCGACAACGTCGACGCCGTCGTCGACGTCGAGAAGGAAGGCGACCTGCCGGAGGAGGACGATGACAACGCCTACCAGAACAGCGACGAGGCATTGCCCGACGACGAAGAGGAAGGTGCCATATCGCGCGATCTGGCCAGGCGAGCCGGGCCTTTGACGAGCCCTGACCCCAAGGGCGCCGACACTGATCTTGCTGGCGCCCGGCAACCATCGAGTGGCCGATGGTGTCAGGGCAACGGGCACTCCGTGCCGCCACGAAAATCTCTTCACTTTCCGACGCCGCGATACTGCCTTTCCTTCAGCACGCTGGCCAGATGGGCCGCATTCGAAGCCGCCATTTCGATCATCTCGACCACGGCTTCCGGCGTTCCGGGCAGGTCGACATAGTTGACGTCGCCCATAGCCTGCCCAACCCAATACACGCCGCCATTGGCAGGAATCGTGAAGCCGACGTCGTTTAGCGCCTGAAAGCACGCCGCGTGACAGGCGTGAGCGCCGTCTTCATTGCCGACGATCGCCACGATCGCGACCTTGCCGGCGGCCGGCATCCGGCCTTGTTTGTCGGTCTCCGATAGAAACGCATCCATGCGCTCCAGGATGCGCTTGGCGACACTCGACGGCTGGCCGAGCCAGATGGGCAGGCCCAGCACGAAGATGTCGGCGTCGAGGATCTTCCTGCGGAGCTGCGGCCAACCGTCTCCCTCGCCCATGTCCGACAGCACGCCGGGTTTGACGTCATGGTCGAGGGCGCGAACAATCTCGCCGCGGACCCCATGCGGCACCATTGCCGCCAGCAGATCCGCCAGCAGGCGGTCCGTGGACGATTTCTCGGCGTCGTCGGAGGCCTTCAAGGTGCAATTGAGCGCAAAGGCGGTGAGCGGCATGGAAAGATCTCCCGAGTGCGTTCTGTGCCAAACGCACCGGGACGTCGTGGGTTGCCTGAAACCCGACAAGAAGCTTCACCTTCCACCCTTGGGAACCATCGAACGCTCCGCGGTGTTGGAGAACGAGCCCATTGCGTGAGTCGTCCCCGCTATGACCATGCCGCTTCATCCAACCTTGACCGACCTAGCCCTGCGCCTGGCTCTTGCTTTTGTTGCCGGCGTGATCATCGGAATGAACAGGGAAGCCCGCGGCCACACCGCCGGGCTCAGAACAACCATCCTGGTCGGCCTGGCGGCCGCGATCGCGATGATGCAGGCCAATATCCTGCTCGAGGTGGGTGGCAAGGATGCGGATTCGTTCAGTGTGATGGACGTGCTGCGTTTTCCGCTGGGCGTGCTGACGGGCGTCGGCTTCATTGGCGGCGGAGCCATTCTCCGCCGCGGCGACTTCGTGACAGGTGTCACCACGGCCGCCACCTTGTGGGTCATGACCGCAATCGGCCTCGCCTTCGGCGGCGGACAACTGGCGCTTGGCACAGCGGGGACGGTTTTGACGTTGATAACGCTTCAGGTGCTGAAGCAGGTCGATCTGTGGATCCCACGAACCCATCATGCGATCCTGGCGATCTCGTCGGCGAACGGCGTTCCGCCTGACCTCGACGCACTGGTTCAACCGCTGGGCTATCGCTGGCGCTTTCTCGGAATGCAGCACGACATCGAGCGCGGCCGGTTCGTGTTCTCCTTCGAGCTGAGCTGGAAACAGCCCGACGCGGCCAAACCCTCCGTCGAGATACTGGCGCGGATCAGTCCGCGCTACGACATCGAACGGTTTGACGCGATCAGCGATAAAGGTCCCCGACCATAGGCAGGGCAGCGATGCGTCCTCGTCCCTGCCTTGGATTCGACCGGAGCCGGAACAAATCCGGACTTCGCGCTTTGAACACGCAACACTGTTCGAGGCGATGGCTTGCTGTCCCTGTCGCGCGTCATCCCGATCGACCCTCCTCGAACAAGGAAGGAAGATATCATGAACAAGGCAATCATCATCCTGGCGGCACTCACTCTGGCTTTGCCTGCCCATGCTCAGTCCCAAAACGCACCCCTTCCCCCGGACGCACCGGTACCGGAAGCCGTGCCAGGTCAGACCGGCCCCGACCAGGGCATCACCGGACAGACATTCACCAACATAGCCATCGTCGCATTGGCGGACTTGCCACCCGACCTCAAGGCCAAGGTCGAGACAGTGGTTGCCCAGACCAGCCAGGAAGACCTTCACGTCCTGCAGCGTTCGGTCAGCGCATCGCCGGAAGCTTCCTCGGTCCTGGCCGCGAATGGACTTGATGCCTCCGAAGTGGTGGCGGCCAACATTGACGGCGACGGCACGCTGACGCTGATCATCCAGACCACGACCTGACGGCGTGGGGCAGAACCCGGTGCTTCGGCGGATGTCCCATTCCCGGTGCCAGGCGGCAACGGTCGAAGGAGGGCGTCATGGCTGACGCGACGGTCCGCAATTTCACGATAAACTTCGGGCCGCAGCACCCTGCGGCGCATGGCGTCCTGCGGCTGGTGCTCGAACTCGACGGCGAAGTCGTCGAACGCGTCGATCCGCATATCGGGCTGCTGCATCGAGGCACGGAGAAGTTGATCGAGTACAAGAACTACCTACAGGCCCTGCCCTATTTCGACAGGCTTGACTATGTGGCGCCGATGAATCAGGAGCACGCCTTCTGCCTGGCGGCGGAGAAGCTGCTCGGGATCTCGGCTCCACAGCGCGGCCAGCTCATTCGCGTGCTGTATTGCGAGATCGGCCGGCTGCTGTCCCATCTGCTCAATGTCACCACGCAGGCGATGGATATCGGCGCCCTCACGCCGCCGCTCTGGGGTTTCGCCGAACGCGAGAAACTGATGGTGTTTTATGAACGGGCATCGGGCGCCCGCATGCATGCCAACTATTTCAGGATCGGCGGCGTACATCAGGATCTTCCCCCGGACCTGTTGGACGATATCTGGGATTTCTGCGATCCGTTCCTCAAGGTCTGCGACAATCTCGAAGAACTGCTCACCGAAAACCGCATATTCAAGCAGCGCAATGTCGACGTCGGCGTCATCGGTCTCGACGATGCCTGGGCTTGGGGATTTTCGGGCGTAATGGTGCGTGGGTCGGGCGCGGCATGGGATTTGCGCAAGGCGCAGCCTTACGAATGCTACCCGCAGATGGATTTCGATATTCCCATCGGCAAGAACGGCGACTGCTATGACCGCTACCTCGTACGAATGGAGGAGATGCGCCAGTCGGTCCGGATCATGAGGCAATGTCTTGACAAGCTACGGTCGCCGCAAGGCCAAGGACCGGTCGCAATTCCCAACCGGAAGATCACGCCGCCACGCCGCGCGGAGATGAAACGCTCCATGGAAGCGACCATTCACCATTTCAAGCTTTACACGGAAGGCCATCACGTGCCCGAGGGCGAGGTCTATGCCGCCGTCGAGGCGCCGAAAGGCGAGTTCGGCGTCTATCTGGTTTCGGATGGGGGCAATGTTCCTTACCGGTGCAAGATTCGCGCGCCGTCCTTCGCACATCTGCAGGCGATGGACTATCTGTCCCGGGGGCACATGATCGCCGACGTCTCGGCGATCATCGGCTCCCTCGACATCGTCTTTGGAGAGATCGATCGCTGAACCGCCGTCGCCGCCCGCGGGACGCGGGCAGCGCTCTCGCAATGTCATCGATGGTCAGTGTGCCGTCTGCGAATGCGCGCCGCCTGCCTGTGAGATGCCGTTCAGCGCTTCGCCGGCTCGTGCTGCCTCGCCGTTTTTCGTGAGATCGCCAAGCGAGATGATGCCAACCAGCCGTTTTTCACGGCTGATCACCGGCAGCCGTCTAACCTGAAGGTCCCCCATCTGCTGGAGCACGTCCTCGATCTCCTCGTCGTCGTAACAGTACCTGATCTCGGCACTCATCACTTCGCGTATCCGCGTATCCGGGCCCCTACCCTGGGCGACGCCACGGACGGCGATGTCGCGATCAGTGATCATTCCGACCAGCCGGTCGTCCTCGCCTACGGGCAGAGCGCCGGCATCGAGGCTGGCCATGGCGGCGGCGGCCTCCCGCAGGGTCTGGTCCGGACTGGCGACCTGAACGCCTTGCGTCATGCAGTTGCCAACTTTCATGATGTTCTCCTTTGGTTGAAGCGCCCCTTGCCGTTGCTGCGATGGAAACACGATGGGGGGACAATGGCGCCGGCCCAAGACGTTCCATTGCCACGGGATCGGGATCTCATGCGTCGCACGTTCAGACGACGCGGCTCCCGGCATGCATCGGCGATTCTTCGTTCTCGTCGGGATTGGGCAGAGGCGTCTCGTCCGGGAGTTGTTCCGGATCAGGCTCCTCGATCGGTTCGGGCTTCCAGGTCGGCGCCGGCATCGGCACGTCGCGATTGGGATCTGGTTTTCCTGGGTTTGGCATCGGGATCACCTCCCTTCATTCGGGACGCAACTCCTGGCCGGCGTCATTTGTTCCATCGCCAATTCGCGGTCGCCTCCGGCCTTGCCGCCACGGATCGAGACGGCGCGCTGCCGATCGGATCCGCCGGTCGACTTCAGCCCCGTCTTTCGGAACCGGACGGTTTTCCAATCCGTTGTCTCGGCATCGATCGAGGAGAAAGACGATGGCTGGTGACGAGAGAATTTCCGGCAGCAACTTGCCCCAAGTCGCGGTCGACAGTGAACAGGTCCGGCAACTGGTGGCGACAGCCGATCTGCCGTCCAATCAGGCACGCGAGCTCGTGCGCCGTCACGGCAACGATCCGCACAAGCTCGAAGAACTGGCAAAATCTATCAAAGCGGTAAGCTGACCGTCGGGACGGCGTCCGACTCCGTCAGATTTCAAGCAAGGCATAGGGTCGGCCGGTCGGTTTGGAAACGTGCATGGCGACGTTGTAGACCCTCGCCCCGCCGGGCGTGCGGCCCTCATAGCTTCCCCGATGCGCATGGCCGTGCACGACAGCACTGACCTGGAACCGGTCGATCGTTTTCGCCAGCCGCGACGAGCCCAGAAACGGAAATATCTCCAGGGGTTCGCCGGCGATGGTCTCGACGATCGGAGCGTAGTGCAAAATGACAAGCGTGCGTTTTGCGCGAACCTGGCGCATCGCGTTCTCAAGCCGCATGGCCTCGCTGACGCTCTCGGCGACCATCGACTTGATGGCCGGCTCGCCGAAGGAGCCGAGCATGCGTGAACCGAACCCCCCGACGAACCCTTTCACGCCGACAAAACCGACCTCCTCTATTTCGGTCGTCTGCCCGTCGAGGAGATGGACGCCCGCTTGACGCAGGATTTCCGCGACGTCCTCGACCGCGCCGGATTCATAATCATGGTTGCCGAGCACGCCGACCACCGGGATAGAGCAGGCGCGCAGGTCTTCGGCGAGGATCTCGGCTTCGCGGGGCTTGCCCAGATTGGTCAGATCGCCTGGAAGAACGAGGATATCGGCCTCGCGCGACATTTCGCCGAAGAGATCGCGATACGATGTCTGGGCGTCCTCCTTCACATGCAGGTCGCCAACGGCCGCCACCTTGATCGTGGCGGTGCCCTCCATCGCCGGAGCGTCTTCGGTCCGTTCAGCCATCACGAAATTCTCCTGTACCGCCGACGCCGGCGAAGCCCCATTCCTTGACGTCGATTTCGTAGTCGGTCTGCGAAAGCAGGCGCCCGCGGCAGATCTTCATTCTGGGGGAAGGCAATTGGCGCTGCTTGGCAAGGCGGTCGAGCAGTTCGTCAAGCAGCCATGTGGGGATGCGGTCGCGCTCGCTCGGATAGATCCATCTGAAACTGAGAATCTGCATCAGCAGCACTTCCCAGTGGACTTCCAGGTAGGAGAGCAGCCTGTGCCAGTCGATCTGGTCCTGCGCCTTGAGGATCGTATGGGCGATGTCCGCCCCGTCATGACGCCCTCGGTCCTGGATGAAGCATTTGGACCATATGAGCTCGGTCGGGCCGACGATCCTCACCCGGCTTCCCAGCAGTTCGGTTTGGCGGGCATGCTCCATCCACTGGTCGCTTACCGGCATCGTTCCATTCGCCGAGGCGAATATGATGTCGAAGAAATGCGTGCCCTTGAAGACCTTTCCAAGCCACCGGTCGTCCTCGATTTCGACCGCGTAGCCGAGCTGCTTGAAATGGGCCAGGATGCGCGAGAAGTCGCCTGCCTTGCAGAAGATATCGAGATCCTTGGTCTGACGGATGACGCCGGTGTAGGCGCTTACCGCGTAGGTTCCGGCGACAAGGAAAGGAATGTCGGTGGCGGCGAGTTCGCGAATGGCTTCGGTATAGAACACCTCCGCCTCGGCGTTCTTGAGCGTCGGGGCGGCCTTTGCGTCGATCGCGGGAAGGGATGCCGGAACAGTTCCCGGCAACGGATCGTTGATCATGGCACGCATGGCTCCCACACATCGGCAACCGATTGATCGCCCGCGTTGTTAACAGCGGGAACCCTGCCTGGTTCCGCCACGGTCGCGTTGCGGCCTGAAGGAAATCGGGCGCCACGGGCAAAATTACCCGCGGAGTCCTGGGTTTCAATATGGTTGCAAGGGCCGTTTCCCTGCATGGAACCATCGCCATTCGGCATCGTTAGCCCGAACAGCCGAAGCTGCCTTCGGGCGATCGGGGTGTCTGGTTTCAAGCGCAGACGATATCCAGGATGTATGTTCTTGCCCTAGCGACGGACTATGACGGCACGCTCGCCGAAGACGGGGTCGTCTCCGATGCGACCTATGCTGCGCTCGAACGGCTGAAGCAGACGGGCCGCAAGCTGATCATGGTGACCGGCCGCGAGCTTGCCGATCTCGAGCGGGTCTTTCCGGCACTCGACATCTTCGACAGGGTGGTCGCCGAAAACGGCGCGTTGATCTATACGCCCGCTTCGAAGAAGGAACGGCTTTTGGCGCCGGCGCCCCCGGCTGAATTCGTCGACAGGCTGAAGCGTCGCGGGGTCGCGCCCCTGTCGGTCGGACGCTGCGTCGTGGCCACCTGGGAACCACAGGAAGCCGCCGTGCTGTCGGAAATCAAGGAGCTTGGACTTGAGCTCGAGATCATCTTCAACAAGGGCGCGGTGATGGTGCTGCCAAGCGGGGTCAACAAGGCCACCGGCCTTGCCTGCGCACTCGAGGAATTGGGGTTTTCCGCCCACAACGTCGTCGGTGTCGGCGATGCCGAGAACGACCATGCATTCCTGCGCGCCGTCGGCTTCGGCGTCGCCGTGGCCAACGCATTGCCGACCGTTAAGGAGACGGCGGATTTCGTCACAGCCAGCCCTCGAGGTGCCGGCGTGGTGGAACTGATTGAACAGCTCATATCGCGCGATGCCGGCTTCGTGGAGACGGCTCGCCAACACGTGGAAGTGGGAACCGACATAGCGGGCGCGCAGGTGCACCTTTCACCGCATGGCGGCGGCGTGCTGCTGGCCGGCACGTCCGGCATCGGCAAATCCACGCTTGCCACCGCGTTGACCGAGCGCTTTGTCGAGAAGGGCTTTCAGTTTTGCGTTCTCGACCCCGAAGGCGACTATCAGGAACTCGAGAATGTGGTGGTGGTTGGCGACGCCAAGACCCCGCCGATCTCGCGTGAGGTCTTCGATCTTCTGTCCAAGCCAACCAACAATGTCGCTGTTAACATGCTGGGGCTGAAGACCGCCGAACGGCCCGGCAATTTTGCCAAGCTGCTGCCGGATATGGCTAGCATTCGCGCGCGCACCGGCCGACCGCATTGGCTGATCATCGATGAGGCGCATCATCTTTTGCCCCAGGCCCGTGACGGCGCGTCTTTCGCGCTGCCCAAGAGCCTCCCCGCGACCATCCTGATCACCGTGCACCCCGATCTGGTTTCGCGCGACGTCCTGGCTGGCGTCGAAACCGTTCTGGCGCTTGGACCGGAAGCCGACAAGATCGTCGCAAGCTTCTGTGCCGCCACCGGCATAGACGTTCCCGACGGCGCCGTGCCGCCGCCAAAGGACGAAGTCCTGTTTTGGAACCGATCATCGGGCGAGCCGATCAGGACGGTCAAGGTCGAACGGCCCCGCCAGGTTCGCAAGCGGCACATGCGCAAATATGCCGAGGGCGACCTTGGCGACAACAGCTTCTATTTCCGGGGGCCGGACGGAGCGCTTAACCTGAAAGCGCAGAACCTGATGATGTTCCTTCACATCGCAGAAGGCATCGACGATCGCACCTGGGAACATCACCTGCGCGCCGGCGACTATTCGAAATGGTTCCGCAGCAAGATCAAGGACAAGAACCTCGCCGACGAGGTGGCGGACATAGAAACGGATACCGGCACGGACATGCAGGAGAGCCGCGCGGCCATCGCCGAGGCCATTGGCCGCCGTTACACTGCTCCCGCGGACTGACCTTGAGCCGGGGTAGACACAAGCCCATCCCGATTCCTCGGGATGGACCTTTCTCATGTCATGATACGGAGCGAGCGTCAGCGCGCCTGGCTGAAATGCCCTAGCGGTTTTTGTGGCTCTGTTGGCCCGCTCTTACATGTTGTTCGTGCGAGCCGCCCCGCATGTTGGAGCCGTCGCCCTGTTGCCGCTCATTGTTGCCTGCGGCCTGTTGCTGCTGGCGGTTCTTGTTTTCCGTGTTCTTGTGGCTCTGCTGGCCCGCCTTCACATGTTGCTCGTGGCTACCACCTTGATTGGGCATGGTAATTCTCCTTTCAATCCAACTTCGAGACGACGGTCGTCTCCCCCGGAGAATGCAGATTTCGGCGCCGACGTTCCCTCACGTAATATTTCGTGACATCCTGCCAAAGGGACAAAGGCGGACCGAGCTTGATGCCGACCCGCGGGAGAGCGACAGGCCTGAAGCAGCGATCATCACCCCGAGGGTGTGACGCGCCACACTGTGTTTCCGACATCGTCCGCGATCAGCAGCGCTCCGGTTTTGTCGATGGCAACGCCGACCGGCCGACCACGCGCCTCCTCCTGGTCGTTGAGGAAACCTGTGACGACGTCTTGAGCCATGCCACTCGGACGGCCACCGCTGAATGGCACGAAGACGACTTTGTAGCCATTCAGCCCGGGACGGTCCCAGCTGCCGTGCTCGCCGACAAAGGCGCCGCCTCGATATGTCTGCGGCAGGCTGGTTCCGGTGTAGAAGGCCATGCCCAACGGTGCCACATGCGAGCTCAGCGCATAGTCGGGAACGATCGCCTTGGCGACCAGATCGGGGCGCTGCGGCATTACCCGGGGATCGACATGCTGGCCGTAATAGCTGTACGGCCAGCCGTAGAAGCCGCCATCCTTCACCGATGTCATGTAGTCTGGAACCAGATTTGGCCCAAGTTCATCGCGCTCGTTGACGACAGTCCAGAGTGCTCCGGTCTGCGGCTCGAAGCTCAAGCCGTTCGGATTGCGCAATCCGCTGGCAAAAATGCGCGATCGTCCGGTGGCCCTGTCCACCTGCCAGATCGCGGCACGATCCTTTTCCGCGCCGATGCCGTTTTCGGTGATGTTGCTGTTCGAACCGACGCCGACATAGAGCAACGAACCGTCCGGGCTGGCGACGAGGCTTTTGGTCCAATGATGATCGATCGGACCGCCCGGCAATTCCGTCAACCTGACACCCGGCGCGGTGATCTTGGTGTCGCCTGGCTTGTAGGGGTAGCGCATGATCGCGTCGGTGTTGGCAACATAGAGGTCGTTTCCCACCAGGGCGACGCCGAAGGGCGAATTCAGGTGATCGAGGAACACATCCCGGACGTCAGGCACGCCGTCGCCATTGCTGTCACGCAGCAAGGTGATGCGGTTGCTCGGTCCCGTATCGCCGCCCGAGGTGACAAGCGATTCGATCAGGCCCATCACGATATCCTTCGGCCGTTTGGCTGGCGGTTCCGGCGGGGCCTTCGATTCGACGACCAGCACATCGCCGTTCGGCAGGATGTAGAGCGAGCGCGGATGCTGAAGCCCGGTCGCCAGCGCATGGATCTGCAGGCCCTGCGCTACCGTCGGCGTTTCATCCTTCTTCCAGCCGACCACGGATGCAAGATGCATCGGCGGGAACAGATATTGCTTTATCTCCGGCAAATTCGGGTTGGGGCCTATCTGAGTGCTTGGGTCGGCGGCATCGTTGCTGCAGCCCGCGGCGCCGAGCGTCGCAAAGCAAAGGAACGCAAGCCCTGTACCATAAGCGCGTCGCTTGCCGGATCGATCAAACGGTTTCATCGGCCACTCCCACGTGGTGGCGGTAGACAAGGGCCCAGCCCAGCCAGCCGGTGAATATCAGGATGAGTACCACCAGCGCCGACAGGATAAGGCCTGTCGGCATCACCGAGGTCCAGGCATCACGGGTATGTATGAGCATGTTGAAGAAGGACAGTATGACCGCCACCGCATTGCCCAGCATGTGCAGCCACGCGGTTTTATGTGCGCGCACCCGGCGATCGCCCAGGAAGTCGGTGAGGCCGGCAATGGCGGCCAGCACGCCCACGATCACGCCGACCGTCAGCAGCCAGGCGGAGAAATTCGCCCACATCATCTCCGCCGTCCGCCAGTAGTTCAGGTCCGTCAGCAATGCGCCGACGAAGCAGGCGATGGGAATGGGCACGAGCATCGGATGGATGGGATGGCCGGCGATGCTGGCCGTGGAAGCCGGATTCTCCCTTGCCATGAGGAAGTCCTTCCATATCAACTCTCGGTTGGCCCATAAACAATCCCCAAGGCCGGAGGTTCCTGCCTCATGGTCCCGGCGGGTCGCCGCGGACCGAGTTCAGCGGTCAGATCGGCACGGTCGCCAGCACCTGGCGGGCGATGATCAATTCTTCGTTAGTGGCGATTGCGTAAACATCGACCGCGCTGCCCTCGCCGGTGATCCGCTCTTTTCCCGACCGGTTTGCATTCGCGTCGAGCAACACGTCCAGCCATCGCAGGCGCTCGCAAACCGCTTCACGGATCTGCCAGGAATGCTCTCCGATCCCTCCCGTGAACACCAGCGCCTCGATACCCTGGAGCGTGGCTCCCATCGCCGCGATCTCGCGGGCGATCCGAAACGTGAAGAGATCGATCGCCTCCGCCGCACGAGGATCCTTGCTGCCAAGCAAGGTCCGCACATCTGCCGACACTCCCGAAGCGCCGAGCAGGCCGGACTTGTGATAGAGCAAGGTCTCCAACTCTTTCACGGACATGCCGCGCGCCTGCTGAAGGTAGAGAAGCACGCCGGGGTCGATGGCGCCCGGCCGCGTGGCCATCATCAACCCGTCAAGCGCGGTGAACCCCATGGTGGTGTCGAGACTTCTGCCTTCGCGCATGGCGCACAGGCTGCATCCGCTGCCGAGATGCGCGACCACGCAACGCTTGCCCCGGAGTCCGGGCGAAAGCGCCTGCAGCTGGCCTGCGACGAATTCGTAGGAAAGGCCGTGGAAGCCGTAACGGCGGATCCCGCTTTCCTCGAACTCGCGCGGCAGCGCATAGCGGTTGACGGGCGGCTCCAGCGTGCGGTGAAAGGCGGTGTCGAAGCAACCGATCTGGGGTAGGCCGGGCAGCAGTTTGGAGATCGCACGAACCGGCGCCAGGCCGGCCGGCTGGTGGAGCGGTGCCATCGGCGTCAGCGCGTCGAGCGCCTCGACGATCTCGCCGGTCAGCAGGACCGGAGTCGAAAACCGCTTGCCACCATGGACGATGCGATGGCCGACCGCGCTCAGCGGAGCCTGCGCAAGATACGGATCGAGGACATCGAACAAGTCCCGCAGGAGAACCTCTACGGGCGGGCTTGCGGGCTTGACGGCGCGTTTGAAGATGGATTTGCCCGACGCGTCCTTGGCGACGAGGCTTGGCTCGTCATCCAAGTCTTCGCACGCACCGCTCACCGTGAGCACCGGCCCCTCCTGTGATCCGGCTTCGAACAGGCCGAACTTCAGGCTGGACGAGCCTGCATTGAGGGCGAGTATTGCGCTGGTCACGAGCGGCACTCCCCGGCGGGCACAGCCTTAACCATCCGCCGCGCCCGCTTTGTCGCGCCAGGCCCAGTTCCGGATCTCGGGCATGTCCTCGCCATGTTCGCGAACATAGCGCGTGTGCTCGTTCAGGCCGTCGGCAAATCGGGCCCTCGCATCGGCTGCCCTGGCGCTCAGCCCCGGCACCCGGTCGATCGCCTCGATGGCTAGGTGAAAACGGTCCAGTTCGTTGAGCACCGCCATGTCGAAGGGCGTGGTCGTCGTGCCCTCTTCTTTGTAGCCGCGAACGTGGAAGTTGTCGTGATTGGCCCGTTTGTAGGTCAGCCGGTGAATGAGATAGGGATAGCCGTGGTAGGCGAAGACCACCGGTCTGCCGGTCGTGAACAGCCTGTCGAATTCCGCGTCCGCCAGGCCGTGGGGGTGCTGCTCCTTGGGTTGCAGCGCCATCAGGTCCATTACGTTGACGACGCGTATGGCGAGATCCGGTATCGCCTGGCGAAGAAGGTCGACAGCCGCGAGCGTCTCCAGCGTCGGCACGTCTCCCGCGCAGGCCATCACCACGTCGGGATCCTCTTCTCCACGCTCGGTTCCCGCCCAATCCCAGATCCCGATGCCGGCCTCGCAATGACGTATGGCGTCGTCCATTGGCAGCCACTGGGAAGCCGGCTGCTTGCCGGCAACGATCACGTTGACCCGATTGTAGGTTCGCAGGCAGTGATCCGTGACCCAGAGCAGCGTATTGGCATCCGGCGGGAAGTAGATGCGCACGATGTCCGCCTTCTTGTTGGCGACGAGATCGACGAAGCCGGGATCCTGATGGCTGAAGCCATTGTGGTCCTGCCTCCACACATGGGAGGTCAACAGATAGTTGAGCGACGCGATTGGCCGCCGCCAGGCAAGTTCGCGCGAGACCTTCAGCCATTTGGCGTGCTGGTTGAACATGGAATCGACTATGTGGATGAACGCCTCGTAGCATGAGAAGAGGCCGTGCCGGCCGGTCAGCAGGTATCCTTCCAGCCAGCCTTGGCAAAGATGTTCGCTCAGCACCTCCATGACGCGGCCGTCGCGCCCCAGATGCTCGTCATAAGGCTCGATCTTTTCCATCCAGACGCGCTCGGTCGCGTCGAACACGGCGTCCAGCCTGTTTGACGATGTCTCGTCCGGTCCCATGAGCCTGAAATTGCGGGCATCGGCATTCAGCCGTATGACCTCCTCGATGAACGCTCCCATGAGCTTCGTCGCCTCGGCCCTTGCGCCGCCGGGTTTCGGGACCGCGACCCGGAAGTGGCGGAAATCCGGCAATCGCAACTCCTGCTTGAGCATCCCTCCATTGGCATGTGGATTGCTGCCCATGCGCCGCTCGCCGTCCGGCGCCAGGGCCTGTAGCTCGTTTCGAAACCTGCCCGCTTCATCGAAAAGCGTCTCGGGCCGATAGCCCCGCATCCAACTTTCCAGAGCTGCGAGATGGCCTGCATCGTTTCGCGGGTCGGTGATCGGCACCTGGTGCGCGCGCCAGAACCCCTCGACCTTCTTGCCATCCAGCTCCTTCGGACCGGTCCACCCCTTCGGGCTTCTCAGCACGATCATCGGCCAGCGGGGCCGATGATCCACTCTGCCGGTCTCGCGCGCTTCCTTCTGGATTTCATCGATCCGATCGAAGACCGTATCGAGCGTTTCGGCCATCAGCCGGTGCATCGCCCGCGGTTCGTCGCCTTCGACGAAAAAAGGTTCATAGCCATATCCAGCCAGCAGGCTCCGCAACTCTTGCACCTCGATCCGGGCGAGCACCGTCGGATTCGCGATCTTGTAGCCGTTGAGATGAAGGATCGGCAGGACAGCGCCGTCATGGACCGGATTGAGGAATTTGTTCGAATGCCAGGAGGCTGCCAGCGCCCCCGTTTCCGCCTCGCCGTCGCCGATCACGCAGGCCACGACGAGGTCCGGATTGTCAAACGCGGCGCCATAGGCGTGAGCCAGCGCATAGCCGAGTTCGCCGCCCTCATGGATCGACCCCGGCGTTTCCGCGGCGGCATGGCTCGGGATGCCGCCCGGAAAGGAGAATTGGCGAAAGAGCTTGCGCAGCCCATCCTCGTCGCGGCTGACCTCGGGATAGATTTCACTGTAGGTCCCTTCGAGATAGGTATTGGCGACCATCCCCGGTCCACCGTGGCCTGGGCCGCAAATGTAGATCACGTCGGCAGCACGCTGCCTGATGATGCGATTGAGATGGACGTAGATGAAATTCAGGCCGGGCGTAGTACCCCAGTGGCCAAGCAGGCGAGGTTTGATGTGCTCCGGCCGCAACGGCTCCTTCAGCAGCGGATTGTCGATCAGATAGATCTGCCCGACCGACAGAAAATTCGCCGCCCGCCAATAACGGTCGATAAGATCGAGCTCTCCTTGTTCAGGCCGGCTACGCATTGCCCGCACGAGTTTCTCCTTGGCAAAGCTGGTTGTAATACGATGCGTCCCGCCCGCATTGAATAATCCGACAGCGAAGTCGAGGTTCCCATCAAATGCGAGCCGCCCCACGCGGCCGGCCGGGGAAATCTTGCCTCAGCCGCGGATTTCACCATCTAAAGGCGATGCCATCGCCCGGAACCAGCAATCCCACGGATCCTCGCCAGGACGACCTCTTTGGTGCGCCCGACAGCTTGCCGGAAGGATTTCGTTACCGGCCCGAACTGATCACGCCGGCGCAGGAAGCTGAACTGGTGCGGGAGCTCGAGAGCCTGTCCTTCCAGCCATTCGATTTCCACGGCTATCTCGCCAATAGGCGCGTGGCAGGCTTCGGCCTGCGCTACGACTATGAGCGGCGCCAGGTGATGGAGGCGCCGCCCATACCAGGTTTCTTGCTGCCCTTGAGGGACAAGGTAGCCGGCTTTGCCGGCCTGCCTGCCGCCGATTTCGTGCAGGTCCTGATCAACGAATATCGGCCGGGCGCCGGCATCGGATGGCATCGCGACAAGCCGCACTTCGGCATTGTCGCCGGAGTGTCGCTGTTGGCTGCTTGCAGTTTCCGCCTGCGCCGCAGGAACGGTGCGAAATGGGACCGCGAAACCGTCACGGTCGAGCCGAGATCCGCATATCTGATGGCGGGCGCCTCCCGGACCGAGTGGGAGCACAGCATACCGCCGATGAAAGAGCATCGCTATTCGATCACGTTGCGGACGCTCCGGCCGTTGTGATCGTCGGACAGCGACTGCGACAGCCGGTGCAGCATCTCGCGTGAACTGCCGAAGCGAAGAAATTTCGGCCCGGCATGAAACTTTCCCTGCCACCGATGGTTTTGCCGACGGGTTTTGCGGGTGAGCGATTCGATTGAGGAGGCGGCGATGAGCGCTACCGGACTCGAGATTTTCGACAAGACCACCCAAACCACCAACGTCTGGCTGGACGAGATCATGGCCGACCACGGACAGGATCGCCAGTTCGCTTGGCACCTGCTCGGCGTCGTCCTGCGCACCGTCAGGGACCGGCTGCCGGTCGACATGGCTTCGCATCTTGGAGCGCAGTTGCCGCTGCTCGTGCGCGGCACCTACTATGAGCAGTTCGAGCCGTCACGCCTGCCGCAAAAGAGCCGTTCTCTTGAAGAGTTTCTCGGCCCCGTTGAGCAGGGCATGAACGATAGGCGTCCCGTCGACCCGAAAGCCGCGGTTCAATCGGTCTTCAAGGTCCTCTTTCATCATATCGACCCTGGTCAGATCAGAAAGGTCCGCGCCTCGCTGCCTGAGGACGTACGGCAGCTCTGTCCCGATCCCGATACGAAACACTGAACCTCCTCTCGGTTCGAGAGGGCGGCGTGCTCAATAAAGGAAATCCGCCATGCCCAATGCCGCCGAAATCCTCGTCGACACGCTGATCAACTGGAAAGTGGAGGTCGTCTTCGGCCTGCCGGGCGACGGCATAAACGGCATCATGGAGGCGTTGCGCACCCGTCAGGACCGCATCCGGTTCGTCCAGGTCAGGCACGAAGAATCTGCCGCATTCATGGCGTGCGCCTATGCCAAATGGACCGGCAGGTTGGGCGTCTGCCTGGCCACCTCGGGACCGGGGGGCACACACCTCCTTACCGGCCTCTATGACGCCAAGCTCGACCAGGCTCCCGTGCTTGCCATCACCGGCATGCAGTTCCACGACCTTATCGAGACTTTTACGCAGCAGGACGTCGACCTGACCCGCGCCTTCAACGACGTCGCGATCTTCAACGCGCAGGTCTCCGATGCCGCCCATATGGAAAACCTGGCCAGTCTCGCCTGCCGCTCGGCTCTTGCCCGGCGCGGCGTCGCCCATCTGTCGATTGCCAGCGATGTACAGGAAAACGAGTTGCCCGAGGCAGACCGCTCGAAGCGAAACCGGCCCTCGCACACCCCCGATCGATGGTTCGAAGGCAGCCGGCTTCCGGCTGCCGACCAGCTCGACCAGGCGGTTGAGATTCTCAATGCGGCGAAAAAAGTCGCTATCCTGGCCGGGCGCGGCGCACTCGGCGCGCGCGAAGAACTTGAACGCGCGTCGGACCTGCTCGCGGCGCCCGTCGCCAAGGCGCTGCTCGGCAAAGCCGTGCTGCCCGACGACCATCCGAATACGACCGGCGGCATCGGCATTCTCGGCACCCGCGCCTCGCAGGATGCGCTGAGCGAATGCGACGCCCTGCTGATCGTCGGATCGACCTTCCCCTACATCGAATACTATCCTGAACCCGGCAAGGCGCGCGGCGTCCAGATCGACCGTGACGCGCAGAGGATCGGCCTGCGGTATCCCGTCGAGGCAGGGCTCGTAAGCGATGCCGCCGAAACCTTGCGTCTTCTCAACGAACGCCTCGAGCGCAAGAGCGACCGCTCCTTCCTGGGAAAGGCGCGGCAGGAAATGACCCGCTGGCGCGATGCAATGGCATTATCCGAAGCCAAGCCGGATGTGCCGCTGAAGCCGCAACTCGTGGTCAAGGCATTCGGCAGGCGTATGCCTGAGAACGCGATCCTGGCAGCCGATTCAGGACAGAATACCGAGATGGCTGCCAGGCACATCGACATGAAGGCCGGACAGGCATTCGGGGTTTCTGGAGCGCTCGCCTCTATGGCCTGCGGCCTTCCCTATGCGATTGCCGCCGGCATTGCCTTTCCGGGGCGCCCTATCTTCGCAGTGGTTGGGGATGGTGGGCTTGCCATGCAACTCGGCGAATTCTCGACTGCGGTACGGCACGGCATTCCCCTCAAGGTCCTCGTGCTCAAGAACGGCATGCTGAACCAGATCGCCTGGGAGCAGATGATGTTCCTTGGCAATCCGCAATTCGGCTGCGAGCTGCAGCCCATCGATTTCGCCATGGCCGCCGAGGCCATGGGCGGCATCGGCTACAGCGTCTCGCGGCCGGAAGAGGTCGAGGGCGTGCTTGAGGCGGCCTTCGCCACGCAGGGACCGGTGATCATCGAGGCCGTCGTGGACGCCTATGAGCCAATGATGCCGCCCAGGATGCCGCCGGATTATGCGAGGAATTTCCGCAAGGCGCTGCCGGACACGCCTGGACACGACCAGATCGAGGACAATGTCGGCGAGGAGCCGCTGAAGTCCATGATGAACGAAGTTTCCGAGGAAGCGTAGGCACAGCCGATCTCGCCCCACGTCCGCGACGGATGGCGACGTGCGCGGCGACACTGCATAGGGATACTTCTACCGAGTCCGTGGGATCGGTATCGGCGCCCCGACCATCGCGGAAGTCTCGGGCCATGTACCGCTTCGGGGCAGATCCTGCTGTTGCAAGAGTGAAAGGGTCGTGCGGCAAAACTACCGCAAGCCACTGTTCTTGCATGGCAACTTAGCATCAAAAAATTTTTGGGACCCCTCTTGAAGAGATTTCTGGCCGTTCCCAGATCGTTTCGCGTCGAGGCTTCGGCTCGATGAAAAAGGCGTCGCGACACCTGCGGCGTCCCATGTTGCTTTTCGGAGGATATGGATATGAGAAGCGTGGATTTTGCACCCCTTTACCGCACGACGGTCGGCTTCGACCGTCTTTTCGACATGCTCGACAGCAGCATTCGCTCGGACTGGCCTCCCTACAACATTGAAAAGAAGAATGAGAACAATTACCGCATCACCATGGCGGTAGCAGGCTACGACCTGGACGAGCTCGAACTCGTGCAGAACGGCGCCGAACTGTGCGTTACCGGACGCAAGAAGCCCGATCCAGAGCAGCGGCAAGTTCTCCACCAAGGCCTTGCGATAGGTAATTTCAGACAGGCCTTCAGGCTGGCCGACCACGTAAGGGTGAAGGCTGCGACGCTGAACTGCGGTTTGCTCGCCATCGAGCTCGTGCGTGAGGTGCCCGAGGAACTCAAGCCGCGTCGCATCGAGATTGGCGTCCGCGACCCTGAAAATACAACGAAGTCGATAAGCCAGGATGTGTCGCGCAAGGCGGCCTAGAATGTCGCAACAACCTGCGGTCCGCCTCCCGGCAACGCCGGGAAGCCAAGATTGCGGAGAACGGAGATGAGAAGCGAAGCTGATATCTTTCTTCAAGCCGGCACAAGAAAACCGACCCGCATCGACGTCTCGCCGGTGCCGAAAAACCCCGGCGACGTTCTCAACTGCTCAACCATGAGCCTTGAGGCGAAGCGTGCCTTGCTTGCCTCATGGGCCTCGGACGCGCATGCGGTTGACGACGCTCCGTCGCTGCGCAGGCTGGATGACGGCTCGGTCATGAATGTGGATGAGATCCTTCGCGCGCTGAAGGCACTGGATGAGCGCGAGCAAGGGCATCCGCCGCACAGGGCGGCGTCTCGGTCCCAGCGGCGGTCTTTCGGCCGCTTCCGTCGAGGGAGTTGGTCCCGCTGGATCGCGGGCATCCGAGGTGAAGACGATGATGACGATCCACCTCCGAGCCCGGTCTGCGCGGCGATCCCGCCGAGGGCAGGCGGTGGCGGGGCATTTTCCCTGCCGGAACCTGAAGCAGCCTAGAGCAATCCCGGGAAAAGCGCATACCGCTTTTTCCTTGGAAATTACGTAGAAACAAACAGTTAGAGCAGTTCGGCGTCTCGTGAAACGATGAACTGCCCCAATGAAGGGGTTGGGGCCAACCCCTCAAAAGCATCCAGCCAATGGAGGAAGTTCATGAATGACAAAATGTTCGAGCAGCCTGTTCTGGTGAAGAACGGGGATTTCATGATCGAGGAAGTAGCGTGCCTCGAAGATGCATTCGAGTTTCTGCAGAATTGGCGCCGGAACCGCAGAGGCCCGATTTTCGAAACCGCCCTGCGCGCGTGTCAACGCGCCTATGACGGCCATGTCCCAGCTTCGCTGGCACGCGATGCTTTTGCCGGCTTTGCGCGCTCGGCCAGGATCCTTGAAGACGTCTCGACCTCCATACCCTGGATGGCGGGGATCAAGACGGGCAGAGGCCGCATTTCCGCCTGAGGAGAACGTTCGCCGAACCTTCGGTTTCAAGTATGTCAGGTTCCGAGCAAAGTCATGGAGAGCGCCTAATTCCGTAGGTCGTGCCGCCGGCAGGGTGCGGTGACCGGTGCTAACGCCGGTCACCATGCTTGGCGGTGCCGGTCAGCGGAACATCGAGCCGCCATCAACGTCGAGCGCCGCGCCATAGACGAAGCTCGCGGCGTCCGAGCAAAGGAATAGGATCGCGGCGGCCATGTCGTCGGGCCGGCCCATGCGGCGCATCGGCAAATTGGCCGCGATGCGGTCCTTGAGAGCCTGGTCGATATGGGAATGCATCGGCGAATCGGTCGGCCCCGGATTGAGGGCGTTGATGCGCACCTTCTTTCCCGCCAATTCGCGCGCAACCGACTTCACCAGCGACAGCGTGCCGGCCTTGGACGCCGCATAGGCGGTGTCGGCGATGAGCCCGCCGCCGCCATGCACACCGGCGTCGGAGGCCACGCACACGATATTCCCCCCGCCGGCATTGCCTTGCATGCGCTGCACCGCCCCCTGAACGGTGAAGAAGGTGCCCAGCAGATTGACGCCGAGGACGCGCTGCCAGTGCGCCCAATCCTGCTCCGCGATTCTCTTGGCAGTGATGATCGCCGCGCAGGTCACGACGTTGTCGAGCCGCGCCAGCTTGGCGTCGCAATAGTCGAACATGCGCGCGATGCTGTCGGGGTCGCCCATGTCGGCCACCACCTTGTGCGGTGGTGTCCCGGCCGTTCCGCTCAATTCGTCATGGCGCTTCGCCAACCCCTCGGTATCGCGGTCGCACATCACGACCTCGGCGCCCTTGGAGAGAAAGGCACGGGCGGTCTCGAAACCCATGCCGCTCGCGGCACCGGTCACCAGCACGGTCTTGCCGGCAAAACTGTCCTGGGCAAACGTCGGATAGGGATCGATCATGATGTCTCCGTGAACAGTAAGGGTTGGCCGGCGGCAAGGTTTGGCACGGCGTGTTCAGGCCTTCAGGTGCAGTGTCACGAGCACGCTGCACTCCGCGCCGCTGTCGAAACGCGCCGCGACGCGCAGCCAGTTGCCAAAATGGCTAAGCCGCGCCATTGCCATGCCGTCGCGCTCGGCCGGCATGACAAACTCGGTGCCTTCGCGCAGCCAGTGCATTCCATCCGGCGAGATCTCGATCCACGCCGTTGCCGCAGGGCCGACAGGTTGCTTCAACGCGCGCACGAAGAAGATCGCCTCGCGCGCCCATCCTGCCTCGTAAGGCTCGCTGGCGGCCTCGCCGCGCCAGCGCTCGTTGCGCGAGACGACCGCGGTGATGTTCTCGGGCAGCATCAGAAGTCTCCGGAAATGCAGATGGAATCGACATAGAGGAAGGCCCGTTTGGCAACGTCGGTTTCAGCGAAGAGGCCGAAATTGAGCATGCACCACAGGTTCTTCATCGCCGGAATGCGGATCGAATCGAATCCCGAGAGATCGAAGCTGCGATCGTTGCAGCGCAGCCCGAGCGCCGTCATCGATTCCAGATCGAAATCGAAGCACAGATAAGTCCAGTTCACCTTGGTGGGGATCTCGTTGTAGCACAGGCGCTGCGATCCGCCGGGAAGGTCGAGCCATCCCTCCGGCGACAGGTGATAGTGGCTGATCGTCTTGTCGTCGCTGCCGATCGGGATGATCTTCTCGGTCTCACGCTTGTATTGCCATTTTTGCAAGTGCTGGCCGTCGAGCGCGTTCAAAAAGCGCAGATGCGGCATGACCCGATCGCTGTTGCTATCCTGGTCTCCGCCCTGCAGGTCGAACAGGAAGCCGACGGAGCGCACATCGGTTTCGGACAGCTTCAGCGCATTGGCTTCGGGCTTGAAGGTGAAATACATTTCGAAGCGGATCGGTCCGCGCTTCCTGAATGTGTGGCGTTTGATGGCGACGTTGCGGGCTCCCGGCAGGGGACGTGTCGCAACCTTCAACGCATAGGATGAATCCATCCCCCCGTGTGAGCCGGCGTCCCAGTGCGCGAGCGTCGACAGCATCGCGCTGGTATGTTGCGCGTAGCCCGGCAGCATGGTGTCCAGATCGTTCTCATAGTTGCCGACAAGCTGCGACCAGCCGCAATGGCCGCGCGCGAAATCGTCGAACGACAATATCCGCGGCAGCGGGTCGAAGCGGCTGAGCGCGGGGTCCGCGCGCAACAACGCCAGCCGCATCGCCTCGGCGAGGTCAGCGCCCTGGTTTGGAACCTGGTTCTTCATCTCGGCCTCATCCGGCTTTCAGTTTCTTGACGGCGTCCCAGTCGATCTCGATGCCGAGCCCGGGTTTCTGCGGGACGTCGAGCGTGCCGTTCTTCTGCCTGACGCAACCGGGCGCGAGATCGGCCAGGCTGGCCTTGAACGGGCTGGCGTCGCACTCGCACTCCATGACGCCAAAGTTCGGCATCGCGGCTGACAGATGGACGCTTGCGGTCTCGCAGACGATGCCCGACATGCCGATATGCGGCGCGTAGCGGACATCATGCGCGGCGGCGTAGTCGGCCATGCGACGCGTCTCGGAGATGCCGCCCGCGCGCGCCACGTCGGGCTGCAGCACGGACAGCGTCCGGTTGGCGATCAGGCGCTGCGCCTGGTCCAACGTGAAATTGCTCTCGCCCGCGGCCAGCGGCACGTCGCAGCGCCGGCGCAGTTCCTCATAACCCTGCTCGTTTTCCGGTTGCAGCGGCTCCTCGAACCAGAAATAGCCGTTTGCCGAAAGCGCATGACCTACCTCGACCGCCTCGTCCAGATTGTAGGCCCAGTTCGCATCGACGCAGAGCCCGATCGCATCGCCGGCGCGCTTGCGGATGCGCTCGATCCGTTTGCAGGCTTCGCGCACGGGCCGCGCCATCTTAACCTTGATGCGCGTAAAGCCCTCGCCGAGATAACGATCGAGTTCAGCGTCGGCGGCATCGTCGTCGACCCAGTTGACCGCGGCGGCATAGACGTCGATGCGGTCGCGTCCGACACCGCCGAGAAGCTTCGCGATCGGCTGCCCGGTCGCCTTGCCCAATATATCCCATAGCGCGATGTCCACGCCGGCGATGGCCTCGATCAGCACGCCGCCCGCCCTGCCCGAAAGCACGCGGCGCATGGACTGCCATAGGGCGCCGATGTTGCGCGCGTCCTGGCCGAGCAGGCGCGGCTTGAGCGAGCTTTCGATCAGCTCGACATAAGCCTTGGGCGAGAACCGCGCCAGGGTTTCGCCTACGCCGACAATGCCCTCGCTCGTGCGCACTTCGACCAGGACCAGCGAGACCTTTTCATAGACGCCCCAGGACGTGACCGTGGGCCGGGGCAATGTCTGGCTGAGGGGATGGGCAATCACCTCGGCAATCTTCAGCGGCCCCGCCGCGATTGGATCGCTCACGTGCATCGGCTCCAGATTTCTCCCTTGGTCCTCTCGCACCGCCTTCATAGCTTTCACTTGTAAACTTAGCAACCAAAAAACTTAGTTGCTATGTTCGGGAAAACCGTGCTAGTGAGCTCGGAAAGGATTCCGAATGCCCCTGGACGAAGCACGCAAGCCGATTTTCTCCGCGAAACTCGCGAGCCCTTCCCGCCTCGCGGACGGCGTCTCGGATGCGATCGCCGCGGCGTTGTTCGACGGACGCATCGCGCCTGGCGAAGCGCTGCCGCCGGAAGGCGAGATCGCCCGGGAATTCGGCGTCTCCAAGCCCATCGCACGCGAGGCGCTGCGCCAGTTGACCAGCGCCGGCCTCGTTTCGACGCAGCAAGGAAAAGTTGCCCGCGCCAAGGCACTCAGCGGCGAGCCGATGGAGCGCATCTACGCCTATGCGGTCCGTTCGAGCCTGACGCGGCTTCAGGAAGCCAACGAGATGCGCCGCGTCATCGAGGTTGGCATAGCCAGGCTGGCCGCCGAGCGCCGCGATCCGCGCGGCCTGGAAATGATGCGCCAGGCCGTGCTCGACATGCACGCCGGCATCGGGAGCCCTGGCGATTTCACGCAAGCCGACATTCTGTTCCACCTCGGCCTCGCGACGGCCACGGGCAACTCCATGATCCGTATTCAGATGGAAGGGATGCGGTCTGTCCAACGCGAGGTTTCGGAACTGTTCTCCCAGCGCTCCAACCGCACGGAAACGGATTGGAGGGCCACCGTCGAACGGCACCAGGCGATCTACGACGCGATCATGGCGGGCGACACCGATCTCGCGGACCGGCGCATTCACGAGCATTTCGACGCGGCCGACATCGCCTCGTTCGAGGTGGCCGGCAAGCTCGGGGAGCCGTCGCCGTGAGCAAGGACCGTTTTTCCCTTGCCGGACGGCGGGCGCTGGTGACCGGCGCCAGCTCCGGCATCGGGCGCGCGGTTGCGATCGCCCTGGCGCAGCATGGCGCCAGCGTCGCGCTGCATCACTTCGGTGACGCCGCCGGCGCGCGCGAAACGGCTGCCGCTATCGGCCCGGGCACCGCGGTTCTCGAGGCCGATTTCACCGATAGCAAGTCAATGTCGGCCTTTACCGATGAAGCCGCCGGCGCCGGGCCCATCGACATCCTCGTCTCGAACGGCGCGATCGAGCGGCGCCGTGCATGGAGCGAGATCGACGAAGCGCATATCCAGGCCCATGTGGCGGCAAACTTCACGGCCCTGCTCACCTTGGCCACGCGGTTCGTTCCCGCCATGGCCAAGCGCGGATGGGGACGCGTGGTCGCGACCGGCAGCGTGATGGCGAGGCGTCCGCGCGCGGAAACGATCGTCTATGCCTCGCTGAAGGCGGCGCAACTTACGGCGGTGCGCGCCCTGGCGCGCGAGGTTGCGCCGCATGGCGTCACCATGAATGTGGTATCGCCCGGCGCGATCGAGACGGAGGCAACGGCCGAGCGCTACCGGGACGCCGCCTTCCGCCAAGCGGTCGCCGCGAAGATTCCCGCCGGCCGCCACGGCCAGGCCGACGACCTCGTCGGCGCCTTCGTTTTTCTGTGCAGCGACGCCGCCCGCTACGTCACCGGGGCTGACCTGCCCGTTGACGGCGGTTGGACGATCGGCGACGCGCCCGGCGCGCTGCCGGGGACAACGGCATGACAAGTCGCCGCCGCCTGCCGGCCCGTTCGTTGCGCGCCCGCAGTTGTTGATTGGACCATCGGCGTTTCGGGAGGAAACCATGAAGACCGCAATAAAGCTTGCACTATCGACCTTGGCGCTGTGCGCCCTGTCGGCGCACTCGCTGGCCCAGGAACTCCGAGTGACCGTGTGGACGGGCAGCGAGGCCCACCTCAAGATGCTGAACGGCATCGCCCAGGGCTTCATCGCCAAGCATCCGGGCGTCACGGTGAAATTCGAGACCGTTCCGGTCGCCGACTACACGCAGAAGCTCACTTTCCAGGTCGCCGGGGGCAACGCCCCCGACATCGCCTGGATGATGGAGGATGCCGCACCCGCCTTCGAGAACGCCGGGCTGCTGATGGACATCGGCCCGACGCTCAAGGCGACCGAGGGATACAATTTCGACGATTTCTCCCAGCCCGCCATGGCGCTCTGGCAGAAGGACGGCAAGGTCTACGGCGTGCCCTTCTCCACCTCGCCTTTCCTGATCTACTACAACAAGGACATGTTCGACAAAGCAGGTGTCGAAGATCCCAACCAGCTCGCCGCGAAGGGCGAGTGGAACATGCAGAAATTCCAGGAGGTCGCCAAGAAGATCACCGAGGCCAATCCCGGCAAATGGGGCTTCGAATTCAAGGATGGCGAAGGTTACGCATCGCGTATGACGCACGCCTTGCTGCCGCCCGTGCGCGCTTACGGCGGTGATCTGTGGGCCGACGGCCAGTGCGGCCTCGACAAGCCTGAAGCGGTGGCTGCCATCAAGCAGCTCCATGATATGGTGTTCAAGGACAGGTCGATCGTGCCGCCGGGAGAGCAGGGCGACTACTTCTCCGGCAATTCGGCGATGACCGTGAACCAGATCTCGCGAGCCTCGAAGATGCCCGAGGCAGGCTTCAAATGGGGCATCGCCCCCTTGCCTTCGGGACCCGCCGGCGAAGCTCCGGTCATCGGCCAGGCCGCGCTGACAGTCTTTGCGTCCGGCAAGAACAAGGAGCTTGCCGCGCAACTGGTGGCCGACATGACCAGCAAGGACAATGTGGCTGTCATGGCCCAGTTCTTTCCGCCGGCCCGCAAGAGCGTCCTGGAGAGCGACGCCTTCGTCAACTCCAACAAGCTGATCCCGCCCGAGCAGATGAAAAGCGTCGCCGCAGCGATCGTCAACGGCCGCGTTCACCCTTCGCATGAGCATGTGCCGCAGATATTCGCCGCGATGGCGCCGCGCGTCGACGCGCTGTGGCGGGCCGACGCCAATGTCGAAGAGGCGCTGAAGGGCGTCTGCGCCGCCATTCAGCCATTGCTCTGACAGGATTTCGGTTCATGGCCGGCATGGCATCCCGGGACAATGCGGCGCGCCCTGCCAGCGCGCCGTGGCTGAGCTTGAAGGCCAGGGAGATGCTCGAGGCATGGCTGTTCGTCAGCCCGACCTTGATCGGCTTCCTGGTCTTCTTCCTTGGGCCGCTGGTCGCCATCTTCTATTATTCGACGACCGAGTGGAACCTGCTCAGCCAGCAGGCGACCTTCGTCGGGCTTCGCAATTTCCAGAATGCGCTGCTGGAGAACCCCGACTTCTGGCATGTCGTGCGCAATTCCGTGATCTTCGCGCTGGGGCTCGTTCCCCTGAACATGGCGCTGGCGCTCTCCCTCGCGCTGGCGCTTTCGCGGCCGTTCTTCGGTGTCGTCTTCTTTCGCACGGTCTTCTTCGCGCCGGTGGTCACATCGGCAATCGCCTGGGCCATCGTCTGGAAATTCATGCTGCAGGGCGAAGGCGGCGCCGTGAACCAGATGCTCGCCTGGATCGGCATCGATGGCCCGAATTGGTTGCGCGAGCCCAACTGGGCGATGGCGGCCGTCATCGTCACCCGAGTCATCAAGATGGTCGGCCTCAACATGATCCTCTACATCGCCGCGCTCCAATCGATACCGCGCGACTACGAGGAGGCAGCGGCGCTGGAAGGCGCCTCGCGCTGGCAGGTCTTTCGCATGATCACCTGGCCGCTGCTCGCGCCGACGACGCTGGTCATCATGGTTCTGACGACGATCGGCTCGTTCAAGGTGTTCGACCACATCTACCAGATGACCGGCGGCGGCCCGGAAAACGGCACCCTGGTGCTGGCCTTCTACATCTATCAGCAAGGCTTCAAATTCTTCAACGTCGGCTACGCGGCCGCGCTGGCCCTGATCATGTTCGTCATCGTGATGGCGCTCACCCTCGTGCAGGTGATGTTGCGGCGGAAGGAGATGGAGTGACCCAGCGCCGGACCGAGATTCTCTATCGCATCTGCTGGACCATGGCGCTGCTGCTTTTGGCCGTGCCCTTCGTGTTCCCGTTCCTGTGGATGATTTCCGGCGGCTTCAAGAGCACCACCGAAATCTTCGGCGCGCCGACCTTGATTCCCCGCGTCTGGCGCTTCGAGAACTTCGCGGAAGTGTTCACCTATCAGCCCTTCGCGCGGCAGTATTTAAACTCGCTCTACATCGCCGCGACGGTGACGGTGCTGACCCTGTCCATCGCCTCGCTCGCGGGCTACGCGCTGGCGCGCATCCGCTTTGCCGGCGCCGGGCTGTTGATGCTGTTCCTGGTGATGGCGCTGATGGTGCCGGAAGAGGTCACCATCATCCCTAACTTCTTCCTGATCCGCGCCATGGGCCTGATCGACACGCACTGGCCGCTCATCCTTCTGCCGGTCTTCGGCCCGCAGGGCGTGGTGGCGACCTTCCTGATGCGTCAGTTCTTCCTGGCGCTGCCCAGGGAACTCGAAGAAGCCGGCAAGATGGATGGCCTGTCGCGGTTCGGAGTCTGGTTGAAGATCGCCCTGCCCATGGCGCGGCCGGCGCTCGCCGCGGTTGCTATCATCACCTTCCTGCATTCGTGGAACCTCTTCCTCGAGCCGCTGATCTTCCTCAGTTCGCTCGAAAAATTCACGCTGCCGCTGGCGCTGTCCAACTTCAACGACAGCTACGGCCTGCCCTTGTGGAATCTGCAATTGGCGGCGACCAGCCTGGCCGTGGTTCCCATCCTCATCATCTATCTGATCGCCCAGCGCCAGATCATCGAGAGCTTCGCCCTCTCCGGCGTCAAGGGATAAGGGGGAGTCATGACAAAGCTTCTGCTCAAGGACATCCGCAAGCGGTTCGGAACGGTCGAGGTCATCCGTGGCGTCGATCTCGAGATCGAGGATGGCGAGTTCGTCGTCTTCGTCGGCCCGTCGGGATGCGGGAAGTCGACGCTCTTGCGGCTGATCTCCGGCCTCGAGCATCTCAGCGAGGGCGAACTCCACATTGGCGGCCGTCTGGTCAATGAGGTTCCGGCGGCCAGGCGCGGCGTGGCCATGGTGTTCCAGTCCTACGCGCTCTACCCTCACCTGACCGTCCGCGACAATATGGGCTTCGGCCTCAAGGTCCGCAAAGTGCCGGCCGGCGAGCGAGCCCGGCGCGTCTCGGAGGCCGCCGCGACGCTGAAGCTCGAGCCATTGCTCGACCGTTTCCCGCGTCAGCTATCGGGCGGGCAGCGCCAGCGCGTGGCCATCGGCCGCGCCATCGTCGCCAATCCCGACGTCTTCCTTTTCGACGAGCCGCTTTCGAACCTCGACGCCGAACTGCGTGTGCACATGCGCTCCGAGATCGCGGCGCTCCACCAGCGCCTGTCGACGACGATGATCTACGTGACGCACGATCAGATCGAGGCCATGACGCTTGCCGACAAGATCGTCGTGTTGCGCGACGGAAGGATCGAACAGGTCGGCTCACCGCGCGAGCTCTACGACAGCCCCCGAACCATTTTCGTCGCCCAGTTCATCGGCAGCCCGAAGATGAACATCCTGCCGCTCGCCGATGGGCGGCCAATCACCCACGGGGCGTCCGTGCCTGCGGCGGCCATCTCGATCGGCGTTCGGCCCGAGCACCTGTCGCTGGCCCAGCCTTCGTCCGCCACGCTGCGCGGCAAGGTAAAGCTTGCCGAATACACTGGCGCCGTCACGCTCATCCACGTGGAATTGGACGCGGGCCAGACTTGTCTTGTCATCCACAATCAAGGAACGGCGCCCGAGATCGGCGCCGAGATCGGCCTGGACGCAGCCCCGACGAACCTGCACTTCTTCGACGGCGAGGGCCGCGCGGTCTGACGCGATCAGGAATGGCCAGCGCGTAGCCGGCGTGCGGACCCGATAACCCGCGGAAGCATGAGAACGGGCGAATGACCCGCCGCATTGCCTTCTGTACCCGCTCGCTGGATAGTTCCGGCCATGCTGCAGAGCCTGACGACTCACTGGCCTCAAATCCTGGCGATCATCTCGGTGATGATCGCCAGCGTTGGCATTGCCCATGCCGTCATGACCAAGGAGGACGTCCGGGCCGCCACCGGCTGGGTCGGCGTGATGGTGCTGTCGCCGATCCTGGGCGTGCTGATCTATGCCGTGGCCGGCATCAACCGCATCCGGCGCGCCTCGATCAGCGCACAGCGCTCGCTTGCCGGCGATCTGGCGTCCGCCAGGCACGACCGCGACATTGCCGCCGAGGAGGCCCTGATCGTCGAACGATACGGGCCGCGCTTCATCGGCCTCAGGACGCTGGGCGACAGGGTGGCGCGGCGCGCGCTTCATCCGGGAAATGCCATCACGGTCCTGGAAACAGGCGACGAAGCCTACACCGCGATGTGTGCGGCCATCGACGGCGCCGAACGCAGCGTCCTGCTCGAAACCTATATTTTCGACAATGACCCCGTCGGCCTGCTCTTCGTGGAATCCCTTGCCCGGGCGGTCCGCCGCGGCGTCAGCGTGCGCGTGTTGATCGACGCCGTAGGCGCCCGCTATTCCGTGCCCAGCATATTGGGCCACCTGCGCGGCGCCGACATCACCGCCGGGCTCTTCAACGGCAACATCGTCATGGGCCTGCACCTGCCCTATGCCAATCTGAGGACCCACCGGAAGATCCTGGTGGTCGACGGCACGGTTGCCTTTACCGGCGGCATGAACATTCGCAAGGGCTTTTCCGCCGAGTTTGCCGGCTCCAACAGTTCCAGGGACACGCATTTTCGCGTGACCGGTCCAGTGGTAGCCGACCTCTTTTCGGTTGCCGCCGAAGATTGGCGTTTCGCCAGCAACGAGGCGCTGAAGGGCGATGCCTGGCGAATTGCCCCGCTGTCGCCGGCGCCCGCCACGCCCATGCTGGTGCGGGCGGTCGCGTCCGGCCCGGACGCCAGCGTCGAGACCAATCACAAGCTGCTGATCGGCGCCTTCTCCGTCGCGCGCAAATCGATCCGCCTCATGTCGCCCTATTTCCTGCCGGACCGCGAACTGATCAGCGCCCTGACGACCGCGGCAAGACGCGGTGTCGAAATCGATATCGTGGTGCCGGCGGTGAACAATCTTTTCCTTGTCGACCGTGCGATGACGGCGCAATTCGACCAGGTTCTGAAGCACTATTGCCGCGTCTGGCGCACGGAAGGACCTTTCGACCATTCGAAGCTGCTTTCGATCGATGGCGCATGGGCCTATATCGGGTCTTCCAACCTTGACGCCAGGTCGCTACGGCTCAATTTCGAGATCGACCTGGAGGTACTCGACGCCGGCTTCGCCAGCGAGGTCGAAAAGCGGATCGCGGCGGCGATCGAGACGGCCGTCCCTGTCACGCTGGAAGCATTGCGGGCGCGGCCATTCGTCATCCGTCTGTTCGATCGCATCCTGTGGCTGGGCTCGCCCTATCTTTAACAAAAGGACGTGTTTGCCAGATAGCTTGAAATCGATGATGGAACAGATGCCGAAAGGTTCTATTTTTTGAGGTGCATGGTGCAAGCAGCAGGAATGGCGGGCAAACGATGCGGGTGAACGGGCGCAGCCTGCCGGCAAGCATGCTTTTGTCCATTCGCGACAAGCGGATGCGGAAGGCCAATGCCACGTCGACCAACAAGGCGGACGCCACCGGAACGCTGGTCGCCTCCTACAATGTCCACAAATGCATCGGCGTCGACCGCAAGTTCGATCCCGAGCGCACCAGTCGCGTCATCCGCGAGATCGACCCGGATGTCATCGCCCTGCAGGAAGCGGACAACCGTTTCGGCGACCGGACCGGACTTCTCGACCTGTCCCGGCTCGAACTGGAAACCGGCTTGGTGCCGGTGCCGATTTCGGCGACCGGCAAGGGCCATGGCTGGCACGGCAACGTCTTGCTTTTCAAAAAGGGCGTCGTGCGCGACGTGCATCAGATCAGGCTTCCCGGGTTGGAACCGCGTGGCGCTCTGGTGGCGGAAATCGATCTCGACGGAAGCCAGTCCCTGCGCGTCATCGCGGCGCATTTGGGCCTGCTGCGCCGTTCGCGGTCGCAGCAGGCACAGGTCGTCCTGGATATCATGAACAGCCCCGACGAGAAGCCGACGCTGCTGCTCGGCGACCTTAACGAATGGCGCCTCGGAAACCGCTCCGCGCTGAACACGCTGCATCTGACGTTTGGACCGCTGCCTCCGGCTGTTCCCACCTTCCCCTCGAACCTGCCGCTGCTGGCGCTCGACCGCATCATGGCCAACCGGCACGGAATGATCGCGGCCGTCGAAGCGCATGACACGCCGCTGTCGCGGGTCGCCTCCGACCATCTGCCGCTGACCGCCTTTGTCCGCCTGTAGCCACGCGCCGATAACGCCTTGATGTCGACCGCGTTGGAAAGCGTGTAGGGCGGTATCGGAACGGCGGCTCCTTTTGCGAGTTGATATGGCTTGGACAACAGGAGGACGAGACATGAGAAGCTTTTTCCTGGCCTCGATGATGGCGTTGGCCGCTTCGGCTTCCGTCATTGCGCCGACGCAGGCCGCGAGCGTCACCATCCAGTCCGGCGACGAGCCCCAGTATTCGCCCGACGACGACTATGACAATGGCGAGGTCGTCGTGCGCCGCCACTATGATCGCCAGCGTTATATCGACAATCGCTATAACGACGACGAGGACAGCGATGTTCGTTACAGCGACCGCGAATACCGCCGCTACCATCGTCACCACCGCTGCCACATCGAGTTGGTGAAACACTGGCGCCACCATCACAGGGTGATCGAAGAGGTTCGTGTCTGCACCTGACCCGAGGATCGCTGAAGTGCATCTGCGTGGCCTGATTGCAATGCGGTAAGCTGCGGCCACGCCCCCTTCTGCTGCACTGGCTATGCCGCATTGCACAATTCCGCGACCTTGCCCACAATGCGGGGCATGGTCCTATCTTCCCTAGCCGTCCTGGTGATCGACGAAAACCGTATCCGCGCCTCGATCATCGAGGCGGGACTGCGCGAGGCCGGCCATCAGCGGGTGACCGTCGTCCATGACATGGCGGGCATTGCGCGCCGCATCGCCGAGATCGAACCCGACGTGATTGTCATCGACCTCGAAAACCCCAACCGCGACATGCTGGAGAACATGTTCCAGCTGTCGCGCGCGGTGAAGCGCCCGATCGCCATGTTCGTCGACCGTTCCGACAAGGCCTCTATCGAGGCCGCGGTCGATGCCGGCGTGTCCGCCTATGTCGTCGATGGCCTCAGACAGGAACGCGTGAAGCCGATCCTCGACATGGCCGTCAGCCGCTTCAACGCCTTTTCGCGCATGGCACGCGAACTGGAGGAAGCGCGCAGCGAACTCGAGAACCGCAAGGTCATCGACCGCGCCAAGGGGATATTGATGAAATCGCGGGGTCTGAGCGAAGACGCGGCCTACACGCTGCTGCGCAAGACGGCGATGAACCAGAACCGCAAGATCAGCGACATCGCCCATAGCCTGGTGACGACAGCCGGGCTGCTCGGGCCGCTGGAGGATGAATGAGCATGACAGCTGCGCATCAGATCACCGCCGGCTTCATGCCCCTGTTCGACAGCGCCGTGCTGGTCGCGGCCGGCGAAATGGGCTTTGCCGCGCGCGAAGGCGTCGATCTCGTCCTCCACCGCGAGACCTCCTGGGCCAACATCCGGGACCGCATCGCCATAGGCCATTTCGACCTTGCCCATATGCTTGGGCCGATGCCGCTCGCCTGCAACCTCGGGCTCACGCCGCTGGCATCCGAGACGATCGTGCCCTTTTCGCTCGGCCTCGGCGGCAATTGCGTCACCATCTCCAACGCCGTCTGGGAAGGCATGGCGGCGCATGGCGCCGTATCGGATCTCGATCCGGCCCGCGCCGGCACGGCGCTCGGCGCGTTTATCCGCGAACGCGCGGCGGCCGGCCGCGACCCGCTGCGCTTCGCCGTCGTGCATCCGCATTCCGGGCACAATTACGAACTGCGCTACTGGCTCGCCGCCTGCGGCATCGACCCCGACGGCGAGATCGAGATTGTTATCGTGCCCCCGCCCTTCATGGCCGACGCGCTGGCCGCCGGCCGCATCGACGGCTATTGCGTCGGCGAGCCCTGGAACAGTGCGTCCGTCGCGGCCGGCACCGGCCATATCGTCACCGTCAAAGCGCTTTTGTGGCGCAACAGTCCCGAAAAGGTAATCGGCGCGCGCAAGGCCTGGGCCGAAGCGCAGCCGGAGGCGCTGGCGGCGCTGCTCAGGGCATTGCACCACTCCGCCCGCTGGTGCCAGGACCCGGCCAATCGAGGCGAACTGGCGGCATTGATGGCGCAGCCCGGCTTCCTGGGCCAGTTCACCGAGATCCAGATGCCGGTCCTGACCGGACATCTCCGCCTCGGCAGCGGCGCCGAGCGGAACGTCGAGGACTTCTTCGTTCCGTTCGACAAGGCGGCGAACTTTCCCTGGAAGAGCCATGCGCTGTGGTTCTACACCCAGATGGTGCGCTGGGGCGATATCGCGCACACGCCTGAAAACCTCGCCGTCGCCCGCGACTGCTACCGGCCCGACCTCTATCGGGCGGCGCTGAAGCCGCTCGGCGTGGCGCTGCCGGGCGCCAATGCCAAGGTCGAGGGGGCGTTGAAGATCGCAACGCCCGTCGGCTCGGCCGGGGCAAGCCTGGTGCTCGGCCCCGACGGTTTCTTCGACGGCCGCATCTTCGATCCGGACCAGATCGACGCTTATATCGGGGCGCAGCGGCCAGGGTGATCATTTCCGCGCCGTTCTTGTGCATTGCACAAAATTTATGCGGACTGATCGCATAGCTGACCAATGTTTGGCCTTGTCACCTGGTGGCCGGATCTGCCCGTGAATCGGCTATTCAGCTGAATTCATTCGAAATTCCTTTCTAAGGCGAGACTGGCACGGTTCCTGCATTGAAATAACCGGACCCTTAGTGGGTCACGGAACAGGCGTCCAATGGCGGGCGCCCACAGGCAAAGCTGCCGCTCAGGTCAAGACGCGATCCGGATTCCCGGACGCGAAGACCTGGCCGGCGGCTTTTTTGTTTGGCCGAACACGCAATCGACGGTGCTGGTCCCAGGCAGCGCCCAACCGGAGACGACGATGACGAAACGGATCGGAACTGGAACAACCCTCAAGGATTTCACGCGCCGCGATTTTGTCGCCAGCAGCGCGCTGGCGGCGGCGCTGTTCGTCGCAGCGAAGATGCTGTTCCCGGTTGGCGCCGTGGCCGAGGGCAAAGGTGCCCAAGTGAACGCGCCAAGCTCGCCGCGCTGATGCCGCGCCGCTGACCATCGATCAAGAAAACACGCGCGGTGCTTCTCCATCGCAAACCGGAGCCTGACATGACCGCAATCCTCCCAGCCGCGCCCAGCCAGGACAATGCCCCCCGGCAGGCGCTCCTGATGTCCACCATCGCGTTCACAGTCTGCTTTGCGGTGTGGACGATCTTTTCCATCATCGGCGTGCGCATAAAGCAGGAACTTGGGCTGAACGAGACGGAGTTCGGCCTGCTCGTCGGCACGCCGATCCTCACCGGCTCCCTCGTGCGCATGGTGCTCGGCGTCTGGACCGACCGCTATGGCGGACGGCTGGTTTACACCGCCACCATGCTCGCTGCGGCGGTAGCGACCTTCCTGCTCGCTTTTGCGCACACTTACGGACAGATGCTGATCGCTGCACTCGGCGTCGGGCTTGCCGGCGGCTCCTTCGCCGTTGGCGTCGCCTATGTCTCGCGCTTCTTCCCGGCGGGCAGGCAGGGCACGGCGCTCGGCATCTTCGGTGTCGGCAATGTCGGCGCCGCTGTCACCAAATTCCTGGCGCCTTTCGTGCTTCTCGCCTGGGGCTGGCAATCGGTCGCGCTGATCTGGGCGGCAGCACTCGTCATCATGGCCGCCATCTTCTGGTTCACGACCGGCGACGATCCCGTGATTCGCGAGCGCCGCGCCGGCAAGACCACGCCTGCGAGGAGCTTCTGGCAGGAATTCGCGCCGCTGAAGAACCCGCAGGTCTGGCGCTTCGCCTTCTATTACTTCTTCTCCTTCGGTGCGTTCGTGGCGCTGTCGCTGTGGCTGCCGCGCTACCTGATCGGCGTTTACGGCTTCGGGCTGGCGACCGCCGGCATGATCGGCGCGGCTTATTCGATTCCCGCGAGCATCTTCCGCGCCTATGGCGGAGTGCTTTCCGACCGCGTCGGCGCTCGTACCGTACTCTACTGGACCTTCTCCGTTTGTGCCGTCGCGACCTTGGTGCTGTCTCTCCCCTCGGCAGACTATGTGGTGCGCGGCATCAGCGGGCCGATCGCCTTCCATTTCGAGATCGGCCCGCTCGCCTTCATCGCCGTCGCCTGCGTGCTCGGCTTCTTCATGAGCCTCGGCAAGGCCGCCGTCTACAAACATATCCCGGCTTACTATCCGCAGAGCGTCGGGGCCGTTGGCGGCGTCGTGGGCATGATCGGCGGCCTTGGCGGCTTCATCCTGCCGATCGCCTTTGGCGCGCTGAACGATCTCACCGGCGTCTGGTCGAGTTGCTTCATGCTGCTCTTCGTCCTCGTCGTCGCCTGCTTTGCCTGGATGCATGTCAGCGTCAGGCGGATGGGGCGGGCCGCATCAACCAAGGCGTCGACCCTTTCCTATGCTGCAGAGTGACACCGGAGCGGATTAGGAACATGACCCAAAAACTCGTCATCATCGGCAACGGCATGGCCCCCGGGCGCATGCTGGAGCACCTGCTGGAACAGGCGCCGGACCGCTACAGCGTCACCATCTTCAACGCGGAACCGCGCGTCAATTACGACCGCATCATGCTGTCACCGGTCCTCTCGGGCGAGAAGGCCTACGAAGAAATCATCATCCATGGCGACGGCTGGTACATCGCCAACAACATCACCCTCTACAAGGGCCACAAGATCGTCGCCATCGACCGCGCAGCGAAGACCGTCACGTCGGACCACGGCGTCACCGAACCCTACGATAAGCTCGTCATCGCCACCGGCTCGGTGCCGTTCATCATCCCGGTGCCCGGCCACAACCTGCCCGGCGTTCTCACCTATCGCGACCTCGACGACGTCCAGGCGATGATGCTCGCGGCCCAGTCGCGCGCCAAGGCTGTGGTCATCGGCGGCGGACTGCTCGGACTGGAAGCAGCAGCGGGCCTCAACGCGCAAGGCATGGACGTCACCGTGCTGCATGTCATGCCGACGCTGATGGAGCGCCAGCTCGATCCGGCGGCAGGCTATCTGTTACAGCGCGCCGTCGAGCAGCGCGGGATCAAGGTTGTCACCAAGGCCAATACAAAGGCGATCACGGGCAACGGCAAGGCCGAGCAGGTCGAACTCGTCGACGGCACCGTCATCCCCGCGACGCTGGTGGTGATGGCCGTCGGTATCCGGCCGAACGCAGCGCTGGCGAAGGAGGCGGGCATCGCCGTCAACAGAGGCATCGTCGTCGATGCCGGCATGCGCAGCAACGACCCGGACATCTACGCGCTCGGCGAATGCGCCGAGGTCAACGGCCAGATCTATGGGCTGGTCGCCCCCCTATACGAGATGGCCCGCGTCGCCGCCCGCCAGCTCGCCGGCGACGAGGCGGCCGGTTTTGTCCACATGGACACGCCGACCAAGCTCAAGGTCACCGGCATCGACCTGTTCTCGCTCGGCGACTTCGCCGATGGCGAGGACCGCCAGGAGATCGTGCTGCGCGACGCGGCGGCCGGCGTCTACAAGCGCCTCGTGCTCAAGGACGACCGCATCATCGGCACCGTGCTCTACGGCGAGACCGCAGACGGCGCCTGGTTCAACGACCTCAAGAAGAAGCAAACAGACATATCGCAGATGCGCGATACGTTGATCTTCGGCCAGTCCTACCAGGGGGGTGCCCCGCTGGACCCTATGGCGGCCGTTGCAGCCTTGCCGGATGATGCGGAAATCTGCGGCTGCAACGGCGTCTGCAAGGGCAAGATCACGGGCGCGATCACGGCCAGGAACCTGACCTCGCTCGACGACGTGCGCGCCCACACCAAGGCGTCGGCCTCCTGCGGCTCCTGCACCGGCCTGGTCGAAAAACTGATGGTGCTGACCATCGGCGACAAGTACAACCCGGCCGCCGTACAGCCCATGTGCTCCTGCACCACGCTCGGCCATGACGAGGTGCGCCGGCTGATCAAGGCCAAGGGGCTGAAGACCATTCCCGCGATCATGCAGGAACTGGAATGGAAAACCTCCTGCGGCTGCGCCAAATGCCGGCCGGCACTCAACTATTATCTCGTCTGCGACCGGCCGGACGAATACGCCGACGACTACCAGTCGCGCTTCATCAACGAGCGCGTCCACGCCAACATCCAGAAGGACGGCACCTATTCGGTGGTGCCGCGCATGTGGGGCGGCGTCACCAATGCCGCCGAACTGCGCGCCATCGCCGATGTCGTCGATAAGTTCGAGATCCCCATGGTGAAGGTCACTGGCGGCCAGCGCATCGACATGCTGGGCATCCGCAAGGAAGACCTGCCGGCGGTGTGGGCCGACCTCGGCCAGGCCGGCTTCGTCTCCGGCCACGCCTATGCCAAGGGTCTGCGCACGGTGAAGACCTGCGTCGGTTCCGACTGGTGCCGCTTCGGCACGCAGGATTCCACCGGTCTCGGCATCCGCATCGAGAAATTCATGTGGGGCTCGTGGACGCCGGCCAAGGTCAAGATGGCGGTTTCGGGTTGTCCGAGGAACTGCGCCGAGGCGACCTGCAAAGACGTCGGCGTCATCTGCGTCGACAGTGGCTACGAGATCCACTTCGCGGGTGCGGCAGGCCTCGACATCAAGGGCACCGAAGTGCTTGGCCTGGTCAAGACCGAGGACGAAGCGCTGGAGCATATCGTGGCGCTGACGCAGATGTACCGCGAGCAGGCCCGCTATCTCGAACGCATCTACAAATGGGCCAAGCGCGTCGGCATCGCCGAGATCAAGCGCCAGATCATGGACGATGGCGACAAGCGCAAGGCCTTCTACGACCGCTTCGTCTTTTCCCAGAAATTCGCCCAGGTCGATCCGTGGTCGGAACGCGTGTCAGGCAAGGACAAGCACGAGTTCCGGCCGATGGCCTCGGTCGGGTTCGCGGAGGCGGCGGAGTGATGGAGATGTTCGCGCGAGCCACCCTCTGTCCCGCCGGCAATCTCCCCCTCAAGGGGGGAGATTGGATGCCACAACGGCCTTTGCCAATCGCCAACTTCGCAGGACGGACGCCATCAGCAAAACTACCGATCTCCCCCCTTGAGGGGGAGATGTCCGGCAGGACAGAGGGGGGCGCCTGGGCGCATTCGTATCAAATAAAGGCGACCCAATGACCTGGACACCGATCGGCTCCCTGTCCGACATCCCCCGCCGGGGCGCGCGCTGTGTTGCCACGCCGCAGGGCAAGATCGCTATCTTCCGCACCGCCGAGGACCAGGTCTTCGCCATCGACGATCATTGCCCGCACAGAGGCGGGCCGCTGAGCCAGGGCATCGTCCATGGCGCGGCGGTCACCTGCCCCCTGCACAATTGGGTCATCTCGCTGGAGACCGGCAAGGCGCTCGGCGCCGACGAGGGCGCGGTGCGCACCATTCCGGTGAAGATCGAGGGCGAGCGTTTGTTCATCGCGCTCGAAGCGCTGGCAAGCCGTGCGGCCTGACCCATGCAGATTGGCGAAGCACGCGAGGTGAGGACCACTTGCCCCTATTGCGGGGTAGGCTGCGGCGTGCTGGCGAAGGTCGCCGCGGACGGACAGGTGTCGGTCCGCGGCGACCCCGACCATCCCGCGAATCTCGGCCGGCTCTGCTCCAAGGGCTCTGCTCTTGCCGAGACCATCGGCCTCGACGGCAGGCTGCTCCACCCCGAGATCCACGGCCGCCGCGCCTCCTGGAATGAGGCACTCGATCTTGTCGCGTCGACCTTCTCGCAAACCATTGCCGAACAGGGGCCGGATGCGGTCGCCTTCTATCTCTCCGGCCAGTTGCTGACCGAGGACTATTATCTCGCCAACAAATTGATGAAGGGGTTCATCGGCTCGGCCAATATCGACACCAATTCGCGCCTCTGCATGGCCTCCTCGGTCGCCGGCCATCGCCGCGCCTTCGGCTCCGACACGGTGCCCGGAACCTACGAGGATCTGGAGCTTGCCGATCTCATCGTGCTGGTCGGCTCGAATCTCGCCTGGTGCCATCCCGTGCTCTACCAGCGCATAGCTGCCGCGCGTGAGAAGCGCTCGGAGATGAAAATCGTGCTGGTGGACCCGCGCCGCACCATGACATCCGATATCGCCGACATGCACCTGGCGATCGCGCCCGATGGCGACGTCGCCCTGTTCACCGGCCTGCTCGCTTGGCTCGGCCAGCACAATGCGCTCGACCGCGCCTACATCACGGCGCACACGACCGGCTTCGGACAAGCCCTTTTCGCCGCCTCGGCACTCGACCTTGCCGGCATCGCTGCCGCCACGGGCCTGAGCGAGGACGAGCTCGCCCGCTTCTACGGCCTGTTCGCCGCGACCGCCAAGACCGTCACGGTCTATAGCCAAGGCGTCAACCAGTCGTCGTCTGGCACCGACAAGGTCAACGCCATCACCAACTGCCACCTCGCCACCGGTCGCATCGGCAGGCCCGGCGCCGGGCCGTTCTCGGTCACCGGCCAGCCCAACGCCATGGGCGGACGCGAGGTCGGCGGCATGGCCAACATGCTGGCCGCGCATATGGAGATTGAAAATTCGGGGCATCGCGAACGCGTGAAGCGCTTCTGGAATGCACCTGACATCGCGCAAAAGCCCGGCCTGAAAGCGGTCGACATGTTCCGGGCGGTCGCCGACGGGCGGATCAAGGCGCTGTGGATCCTCGCCACCAATCCTGTCGATTCGATGCCCGATGCCGACGCCGTCGAAGCAGCGATCAAGGCCTGCCCGTTTGTGGTGGTGTCGGACGTGCAGGCCGACACAGACACGGTGCGCCATGCCCATGTCCGGCTGCCGGCCACCGCCTGGGGCGAGAAGGACGGCACCGTTACCAATTCCGAGCGCCGCATCTCGCGCCAGCGCCCGTTCCTGGCCGCGCCCGGCGAGGCGCGGCCAGATTGGTGGATCATTGCGGAAGTGGCGCGGCGGATGGGGTTTGGCGAGGCGTTTTCCTATGACGCGCCGGCCGGGATATTCGCCGAGCACGCGGCGCTGTCGGGCTTCGAGAATGATGGCGCGCGCGATTTCGATATTGGTTGGTATGCCGGTGTCGATGAGAAAGCTTACGAAGCGCTTGCGCCATTCCAATGGCCGGCGCCGAGCCCAGGCGCCCCCCTCTGGCCTGCCGGCCATCTCCCCCTCAAGGGGGGAGATTGGATGCCACGACGGCCTTCGCCAATCGCCGATACCGCAGGACGAGCGCCGTCGACAAAACTGCCGATCTCCCCCCTAGAGGGGGAGATGTCCGGCAGGACAGAGGGGGGCGCCTGGGCTCGACATCTCTCGGAGGGGAACGTTCAAGCTGAGCCCCAACCGGAGAACGATAAAGCAGGGCCACCGAACACCCGCTTCTTCGCCGACGGCAATTTCTACACGCCCGACCGCAAGGCGCGCTTCATCGCCGTCCGCCCTGTCACGGAAACCCGCACGGACGAGAAATTCCCCCTCATCCTCAACACCGGCCGTGTCCGCGACCATTGGCACACCATGACACGCACCGGCAAAAGCCCGCGTCTGTCGCAGCACATCGCCGAACCCTTCGTCGAGATTCATCCCGACGACGCCGCGCGATACGGCATCGGCGACGCCGACATCGCGCGCGTTTCCAGCCCGCGCGGCGCCGTGCTCGTGCGCGCGCTGATCACGTCCCGCCAGCGCCGGGGCAGCATCTTCGCGCCGATGCACTGGACGGACCAGTTCACCGCCAAGGGCCGGCTCGACACGCTCACCGCGCCACTCACCGACCCAGTTTCCGGCCAGCCGGCACTGAAGCACGTCGCGGTGCACATCGAGAAATTCGCCGCGATGGCGTTCGGCTTCGCCGTGACCCGACAAAGGCCCGAAGCGATCGCCGGCGACTATTGGGCCGTGGCCCGCTGCAGGGATGGCTGGCGGGTCGAGCTCGCCTTTGCAGACGACAAAATCGACTGGACGACTTTTGCCCAATCCCTGTTCGGCGCCTCGACCGATGCCGAAATACTCGCCTATCACGACCGCGATGCCGGCCAGCATCGCATCGCCGCCTTCGATGGCGTACAGCTCGCGGGCGCCCTGTTCGTCGCTCCCGGCCCGGTCGCCGTGTCGCGCGGATGGGCAACGCAGCAGCTCGAAGAGGCCCATGCCAGCCAACGCGAGCGCTTCCGCATCGTCGCCGGCCGCGCCGGCGCCGAACGGCCCGATGCCGGCGCGACCGTCTGCTCCTGTTTCAACGTCGGGATCAAGCAGATCACGGCGGCGGTGGCTTCCGGCTGCACGAACGTGGAAGCCATCGGCGCCGCGCTGAAGGCAGGCACCAATTGCGGCTCCTGCCGCTCTGAGATCCGCGCCATCATCCAGGCACATCGCGTTCAGGCGGCCGAGTAGGCGGCAGAACCCGCCATCGGCGGCCTCCCGATGCGTATGCGCCGGCGGACCCCGCGTCAGCCCATCATAGCCGGGCGGCAGGACGACACCCGGGGCGTAGCTGCGGTTGTCCAGATCGCTAAGCGCGCCGTACTTGCCGCCGTGTGGGTTGCCGCCGACGTCTCGCCGCCATCATTGGCTACAGAACTGGACTTTAGTCCGAGCTGTCTCATCTGGACACAAAAGCGCAAGGCTGAAAATGTCTTAATGCATGTCGCCCAAAAGTAACCTCGGTTTTGGGAGGACGACATGCACGAAAAAAGCCAAAAGCGCGTCGCATGAATCCGCTTCGACGCGACCCGCTCTTGGAGCGCAGTAAGCTTGGCCAACCAGAAGGAGGCGGATGCTGGACATCGAGGACATAGCCGCTCATCCGGATCTGCACCGCCACGTCCAGGAGCAGTCGCTGGCGCTGATCCACATCTACGAAGCCAGCCCGCGGCTTGCTTCCATATTCGCCACGCAGCAGCGCTGGCTGATGGGCCATGTCGGCCTTGCCATGCATTTCAGGCGCGACCCGGGCGACCGTCGCACCGCGTTGACGGTGTCGCGCTTCATCGAGTTCGTGCATCAGCACAAGGTCGCCAGCCGCAACACCGCCGACGCTTTCATCAAGGAGATGCTGAATTACCGCATCGCCGAATACGTCGCGGGCGGAGACGGGCGCACCCACCCGTTGCAGCCGACAGCGGACACGGTGCGGACATTCACCGGATGGGTGCACGCACATCTAAGCACCCTTGACCGACTCGACGGCGCGGACAGGCTGGCGAAATACCTGGAGCGGCCCGATATGCTCGCCGCCCTGCAGCCCCTCGTGGCCGACGGCCTGCTTTCGTCCAAACCGGTGCGCGAACCCAACCAGACCTTTTCCCTGTTCATCTGGCTCAACAATGGCGGCATCGTCATGGATCGGCTCATGTCCGGCATCGACCCCGACCATGCCGGCCTAGATCGGATTCCGACCAGCGTGGTCTCGGTGGCGGAATTCGCCAGTTGGCTCAAACTGTCGCGCACCCACCTCGCCCGAAAACTACGCGATGCCGAGGCGCTCGGCAGCATCGGCTGGCTGGGCCAGCGCGGCAATTCCGTGATGTGGGTCTCGCACCGCTTCTTTCAGGAATACATGACCGTCCAGGCCGCCAAGCTGGCCATCGTGGATGCCGCCTTCGCAGCATGCTTTTCCACCGACCACTGAGAGACTCGCCGCTGCCCAGGCTATGAAGGCGGTCCGTGCCGCTGCGTATCCTCGAAACAAAAAAGCCGCCTCGGCGGCGGGACGTCAGCACCATACGAAGAATGACAGCATAACTGCCCTCAGCAGTGAACCTCAGGCCGCAGAACGGCCCGGGTGCGCAAGGTCACCCGAGCTGGAACCCGCAATGTCACTCGATGTCGAAGGAGACACCCTGGGCGAGCGGCAGCGCCTTGGAATAGTTCACCGTGTTGGTGGCGCGGCGCATATAGGCTTTCCACGCATCGGAGCCGCTCTCGCGGCCGCCGCCGGTTTCCTTTTCACCACCGAAGGCGCCGCCGATCTCGGCGCCCGACGTGCCGATATTGACATTGGCGATGCCGCAGTCCGAGCCGTCGACGCCGAGAAAGCGCTCGGACTCCTGCAGGTCACGGGTGAAGATCGACGACGACAGCCCCGCTCCCACCGCATTGTGCTCGTCAAGCACGGCGTCGAAATCGGAATACTTCATCACATAGAGGATCGGCGCGAACGTCTCTTCGGTCACCGGCGACACTTGGCTGGGCATTTCGACTAGCGCCGGATGCACGTAGTAGGCGTCCGGATGGCCATTCTCGACCCGCGTGCCGCCGGTCACCTTGCCGCCGTGGGCGGACGCTTCCTGCAGCGCCTTCTGCATGGCTTCGTAGGCTGCCTTGTCGATCAGCGGCCCAACGAGCGCCGACGTCTCCAGCGGATTGCCGACAGAGACGCTCTGATAGGCCTTCTTCAGCCGCGGTACCAAGGCGTCGTAGACGCTGTCATGCACGAACAGGCGCCTCAGCGTCGTGCAGCGCTGGCCCGCCGTGCCCATCGCGCCAAAGGCAATCGCGCGCAACGCCATGTCGAGATCGGCGGTCGGGCAGACGATGCCGGCATTGTTGCCGCCGAGCTCCAGCACCGCGCGTGCAAAACGCTTGGCCAGGCGCGGGCCGACGTCGCGGCCCATGCGGGTCGAGCCGGTGGCGGAGACCAGCGGCACCTTGGGATGATCGACCAGGATCTCGCCGACGGCGCGGTCGCCGATCAGCACCGACGCTAGCCCTTCCGGCGCATCAGTGCCGAAGCGCTTGACGGCGCGCTTGAAGATCGCCTCGCAGGCAAGCGCCGTCAGCGGCGTTTTTTCGGAAGGCTTCCATACCACCGCGTCGCCGCAGACCAGCGCCAGCGCCGCATTCCACGACCACACCGCGACCGGGAAGTTGAAGGCGGAGATGACGCCGACCACGCCGAGCGGATGCCAGGTTTCCATCATGCGATGTCCCGGACGCTCGGTGGCGATGGTCAGCCCGTACAATTGCCTGGAAAGACCGACGGCGAAGTCGCAGATGTCGATCATCTCCTGCACTTCGCCGAGCCCTTCCGAGGGGATCTTGCCGACCTCGATCGACACCAGCCGGCCAAGTTCGGCCTTGTGCGCGCGCAATTCTTCGCCGAGCAGCCGCACCAGCTCGCCGCGCTTCGGGCCCGGTACCAGCCGCCAGGCCTGGAACGCCTTGTGCGCGGCATCGATGGTCCTGGCCGCATCGGCCTGTGAGATCGTGCTCAATGCCGCGATCTGCTCGCCCGTCACCGGGCTGCGCACGATCAGGTCGCCGCCGGCAAGCACCTCCTTGGCAACACCCAGTTTCGCCAGCAGCTCGGCGGTTTCCTTCGCTATCGTCATGTCTGTCCCTTTCAGATCCCGCCATTCATGTGGCGTGGTCAAAGCATTGCGCCGTGCGTTCCCTATGCGATGAGGCGCAGGGTGGCGCTGTCTTGGCGTGCCAATAGCGGTTTCAGGAAAAAATCGCCACCCCGGCATGGTCCAAGCCCGGGCCAGACCATTGAACCAGCGTCAGCTTGCGGTGCGCGCTGCGCTGTCCTTCATCAGCCGGTCGATATGCATGCGTATATGGGCCGCTTCCGCCGCCGTGTTGGCAAGCGCGATGGCGCGGTCGAAGGCCACCCGCGCCTCCTCGCCCCGGTCGAGCTGCATCAAAAGCCCGCCCTTGAGGCCGAAGAAATGAAAATAGCCGGAAAGCCTCTGCTCCAGCGGCTCGATCATGGCGAGCGCGGCCTCCGGGCCACGCACCTTGGAGGCCGCGACCGCACGGTTGAGGGTGACGACGGGCGACGGCTGCATCTGTTCGAGCAGGCCGTAGAGCAGGTCGATCTCCACCCAGTCCGTGTCCTCGGCCTTCGCGGCCCGCGCATGCAGCGCGGCAATCGCCGCCTGCACCTGGTAAGGGCCGGGCTTGCGGTGGCGCAGTGCCTTGTCGACCAGCGCCAGCCCCTCGTCGATCATCTTGCGGCTCCACAGGCTGCGGTCCTGATCCTCGAGCAGCACGATCTCGCCGTCCGCATCGAAACGAGCCGGTGCGCGTGCATGCTGGAGCAGCAGCAGCGCCGTCAGCCCCATGATCTCCGGCTCGGTCTGGAACAGCCTGAGCAGCAGCCGGGCCAGCCGGATCGCCTCTTCGCACAGCGGCGCGCGGGCCGGCGCCTCGCCGCTGTTGGTCGAATAGCCCTCGTTGAAGATCAGGTAGACCATGGCCGCGACCGCGGCGAGCCGCTCCGAGCGCTCCACCGCGCCCGGCGTCTCGAACGGCACGCCTGCGTCGGCGATACGTGCCTTGGCGCGGGTGATGCGCTGCTCCATGGCGCTTTCGCCGACCAGGAAGGCGCGCGCGATCTGCTTGACCGTAAGGCCGGAGACGATGCGCAGCGCCACCGCGATCTGCTGCGTTGCCGGCAGGTCGGGATGGCAGCAGATGAATAGCAGCCGCAATATGTCGTCGCGGTAGTGCGCGCCATCGAGCCGCTCGGCGATGTCGCTCTCTGCGTCCTCGAGATCAGATATCTGGTCCTCTTCCGGCATCGGCGCCTGCTTGGCGCGCTTGCGCACCGCGTCGATGCCGCTGTTGCGTCCGACGAAGATCAGCCAGGCCGCCGGATCGCGCGGCGGACCGTTCTGCGGCCAGTTCTTCAGCGCCCTGAGGCAAGCGTCCTGGAAAGCTTCCTCCGCCGTATCGAGGTCGCGGAAATAGCGCAGCAGCGCACCCATCGCCTGCGGGCGAGCGGCGCTGATCGCTGAGCTGATCCAGGCAAGTTCGGTCATACGGCGACCCTAGTGGGATTGAAGATGGATACCGGCCGGATTTCGTAGGAGCCGCCGCTCGGATTGACCTCGGAAAGTTCGCGCGCGAACTCCACCGCCTCGTCGAGATCGGCGCATTCGAGCGTGTAGAAGCCGAGGAACTGTTCCTTGGTCTCGGCGAACGGCCCGTCGATGACGATCGATTCGCCCTTGACCTTCCTCAGCGTCGTCGCCGCCGTCGTCGGCAAAAGCCGCGCCACCGGGCCAAGCCGGCCGGCGTCCGCGTATTTCTGCTGGACATCGAGGATGTTGGCCATGACCTTGTCATCCTGCTCCTTGCTCCAGGAGCAGACGACGTCTTCGGAAGCATAGCACAAGATCGCGTAGAGCATGGTTTGTCCTCTTCTGTGTCAAAGGACGAAACACTAGGACCGATCCCGACACGGCGTCGATAAAAAAATCGAGGAGCCGTGGATTCAGCGGCCGGTGGTTGCCGCGGGTCCGCTTTCGTGCGTCTTCAGCCATCGCAGCACGAGCGCTTCCTCGTCATCGAGACCGTCTATCGACCGTTTGCGCTTGTTGGCTTCCGCCGTTTCGGCAAGCAGCCGTCCCTGCAGCCATGCTTCGAAGACTTGCGGATGGATATAGCATTGGCGGCAGACGGCGCGCGTGTTGCCCAGCCGCTCGGCGACCCTGTCGATGACGCTGTTCATCGCCCGTTTCTGCTGTGCCTGGCTGTCGGGCAGCACCGTTTGCGCGAACAGCGACGCGGCGTGAATGGTGCCGCCCCATGTACGGAAATGTTTCGAGCTGAATGCATCGCCGATGGCCTCGCGGATGTAGCGGTTGACGTCCTCGGAGCGCACCGGGTGTCTGTTGCCGTCCTCATCGAGATACTGGAACAGCTTTTGGCCCGGCAGGTCCTGCGCGCCCCGCACGATTCGCGCGATGCGGCGATCGACCAGCTTCAATTTCCATTCCTTGCCCGATTTGCCCTTGAAGGCGAACCGCAGGCTCGATCCCTTGATGTCGACATGGCGGTCCCGCAGCGTCGTCAGGCCGAAGCTCTTGTTGTCGCGGGCGTAAGCGGCGTTGCCGACTCGGATCATGGTGTTGTCGAGCAGCCAGACGATCGCGGCGACGACGCGTTCGAGCGGCAGGCCATGGCGGCGCAGGTCGCTGTCGATCCTGCGCCGAAGCTCCGGCAGGCTTTCGGCGAAAGCGACAAGGCTCGAATATTTGGCGCTGTCGCGTTCCTCGGCCCAACGCGGATGGTAGCGATATTGCTTGCGCCCGCGCTGATCCCTGCCGGTTGCCTGGATATGGCCGTCCGCCTCGGGCGAGATCCACACATCCGTCCAGGCCGGCGGGATAACGATCGCCTCGATGCGCGCTCGGGTGGCATCCGAGACCGGCCTTCCGTCAGGTCCCCTGTAGGAAAATCCCTTGCCCGCTTTCAGTCGGCGGATACCGGGCTCGGTATCGCTGACATAGATCAGTGCGGCATCCTCGGCAGAGATCTGAGCGCCGTTCTTTGGTGCGGCCTCGCCGTCGATAGTCAATCCGGATTTCTGCAGCATGCTGGCCCCACGGAAACACCCGTAGATAAGCCTCTGGGCCGAGCACTGGTTCCATTCCTGTCCGAAAAGTCGGCGGCCACCCACGTCGGGCGGAACCCTGCAAGGCGCTTTGCGCAAGCAGGCCTGACGTCAGGTCTTCTCCAGCACCACCGGAATAACGTCGACGGCTTGCTCTCCGACCTGTCCGCCGGTGGTCTTGAGAACGCCGACGATCGGCGCGACATCCGAATAGTCACGGCCATAGCCGACGGTGATGTGATCGTTGGAGGCCCGCATGCCGTTGGTCGGGTCGAACTCCTGCCAGCCGGCATCGCGCCCGCACCACACCTTGACCCATGCATGCATGGCGTCGGCGCCCTCCAGCCTGGCCTTGCCCTTGGGCGGAATGGTGCGCAGGAAGCCGCTGACATAGCCGGCCGGTATGCCAAGCCCGCGCAGGCCGGCGATCATGATATGCGAGAAATCCTGGCACACCCCGCGCTTCAGCCGGAATGCGTCGCCAGCCAGGGTCCGCACGGTTGTCGCCTCGCCATCATAGGTGAAATCGCGGTGGATGCGATTGCAGAGGTTCATCGCCGTACCGGCGGCCGAGCCGCCGACGCTATCGCGCGCATAGGCGGTGATCGCCGCATCGATGCCGGCGTGACCGCTGGCGGCCAGGAAATGGTGCGGTGTATCCGGCGCCAGGGAGCGCATGGCGGCGAGCTCCTGACGCAGCCGGCTAAGATCGGGCGACACGTCGAGCCCGAGTTCCGGTCGCGACACCGCCACGCGCGCGCTCATCCTGATGTCGAGCGCGTCATGCGCGTCGCGGAAGGCGATCGAGGTGACGTTGTTGCCGAAGAAATCGGAAAAATCCGAGCGTTCGTTTGGCGCCGGCGCGAAGGATAGCGACGCTGCGACGACGCGCTGCACGCCGTCGATGGTCGGCGGCAACACGCGCACCTGGTGACGGCCGCCGCCGGCGACGGCGGCGTAGTCATAGTGAAGGTGAAGCCTGATGTCGTAGAGCATGCCGGAGCGCCGCCTTATCCGAAATAGGCCTTGGCTAGGCTGCTGTAGAGCCCGCCTATCTCGCCGGCGAGATCGTTCAGCGCCTTCACCGTCATGTCCGCTGGCTCCTTGATGGCGATGGCTGTGTTGAGCTGCAGGATTTCCTTGGCAGCAGGCGACATGTGCCCCTCGCCACCGATCGCCGGCAGCAGTCCGATCTCGGCCTTCAGCCGTTCGAGCTGGAACAGGATGGAACGCGGGTTGAGCGGATCGAGCGCAAGAAGGTCGATCACCGTGCGGCGGCCGGCTTGCACAGGGTACTGCCGCCGGTGCGTCATGACGCTGTCGCCGATCTCCAGCATCATGTCGAGCGCGCCGTCCGGCGCCTTGTCACTGGTCAGCCGGGCGAGCGTGCTGGCGATCTGTATGCCGCGCTCCAGCCGCCGGCCGATCTCCAGGAAGCGCCAGCCCGCGAAGCGGTACATGTTCTCGTGCAGCAGGCCGGAAAAACCGGCGAGCTTGCGCAGGATGACGGTCATCGCCCGCGTCGCGTCATCCCCCGGCGCCACCGTCGTCGCGAACTGATGGATGGTCTTCGACAAGTCCTTGAGCGCCAGCCAGCCGTCCGGCGAGAAACGGTCGCGGATCTGGCCGGCGCTGTAGACCGCGCTGTCCAGCGTGCCGATCAGCCCCGATGGGATCGCTGTTTCGACATCGATGCCGAGCGGTTCGAGATGATCCCTGATGTCGGCCAGCAGCGGCATATCCGGATCGGAAGTTTCGGCGAGCCGCACATGATAGGCGCGCAGGATGCGCACCGTGTCTTCCGAGCGTTCGATGTAGCGGCCGAGCCAGGTCAGGTTTTCCGCTGCGCGGCTGGGCAGGCTGCCCGGCCTGGTGCGGCTGAAGCTGTCACCCTCTTGTGGCAGCAGCGTCTCGCGCTCCACCGGCCGGTCGCTGACTACCCATACGTCGGCCGCCTGGCCGCCGCGCTGCATGGCGATCGCCGTCGGATCGAGCGACAGGCCGACGCGGGCGAACCCGCCCGGCATCACCGTCCAGCCCTCGGGCGTGCGCGCCAGGTAGACACGCAGGCTCGCCGGCCGCGGCTCCAGCCATCCGCCCACATAGACGGGCGTCGTCGAAAGCGTCACCGCTTCCTGGCCGACGAAAGCGTCGCCGTCGCGCTCGATGCGCGCCACCAGGTCGGCCCGCTCCCCGGCCGACAGCGCCGCGCCGAGCTTGGTCTGGTCGTCGTCCTCGAAGGCCAGCCTCGTCGACAGCGCCGGCCCAATCACCATGCGGTCGATATTGGCGAGCACATGCGCTCGGTCGGATGCCTGACCGCACCACCATGTCGCGACGGTGGGCAGCTCGAGTTCCTCGCCCCGCAATTCGCGCGCGATCTTGGGCAGGAAGGCAAGCAGCGCGCGCGTTTCCATCAGGCCCGAGCCGAGCGCATTGACGGTGGACACGCTGCCTTGCCGGATCGCCTCGATCAGGCCCGGCGTACCGATCTGCGACTCCGAGCGCAGTTCCAACGGATCGGCGAACGCCGCGTCCAGCCGCCGCCACAGCACGCTGATCGGCATCAGCCCGGAAACGGTGCGCACCATCAGCCGGCCCCCGGAAACGGTCAGGTCCTCGCCTTCGAGCAGCATGATGCCGAGATAGCGGGCGATATAGGCGTGTTCGTAATAGGTTTCGTTGAGCGGTCCAGGCGTCAGAATGGCGACGCGGCCGTCGGCTTCCCTGGCCATGCCGATCAGCGCGTCGCGGAAACGCCGGAAGAAGCCGGCAAGCCGGTGCACATGCATCTCGCCATAGATGTCCGACAGCGCGCGTGTGGTGGCGACGCGGTTCTCCAGCGCGAAACCGGCGCCGGATGGTGCCTGAGTGCGGTCGCCCAGCACCCACCAGCGGCCGTCCGGCCCGCGGCCGAGTTCGAAGGCGCAGAAATGCAGGAAATGGCCGTCGGCCGGCCTGGTGCCGACCACCGGCCGCAAATATTCGGGGCTTGCCGCGATCAGACCGGCCGGCAGGATGCCCTTTTCGACCAGCCGGTTCGGCCCGTATATATCGGCGATGATCTCCTCGAACAGCTCGGCGCGCTGCACCAGGCCGGCGCTGATCACTGCCCACTCGGCGTCCTCGATGAGCACCGGGACATGCGCCAGCGGCCATTCGCGCTCGTTGGCGCCGGCCTTGTCGTAGACGCGGTAATAGACGCCGGCGTCGCGCAGATACTGGTCGGCACGGGCAAAACGCTGGGCGAGTTCTTCGGCGCCGAGATCGTCGAGCGCCTCGATGAAATGCTTCCAGGCCGGACGGGGATTGCCCGAAGCGTCGACCATCTCGTCGACGACGCCGTCGATCGGCTGGTAGTGCTCCAGCAGGCGATGGATCTGCGCCTTGCCGCGTACCCGCTTGTGATTCCCCTTTGCCATGTCAGATCAGAATCTTGGTGGACGCCGAAGGTCAAGCGTCATGGGGAAATCTTCCGTGGGTTGTTCCTCGCGCAACACATAGGCCGACGGCGTGTGGCCGCGCGCCTCGAAGCGGGCGAGCCGGCGCGCTTCCGCCTCGTTGCCGTTGACCGGAAAAGTGTCGTAGCTGCGCCCGCCCGGATGCGCGACATGATAGACGCAGCCGCCAACCGCCCGACCCGACCAACGGTCGTAGATATCGAACACCAGCGGCGTATTGACCGGCAGTGCCGGATGCAGGCCCGAAGCGGGCTGCCACGCCTTGAAGCGCACGCCCGCCACCGCGACCTCCCTGTTGTCGGTAACCTTCATCGGCACGATGCGGCCGTTGCAGACGACGGCATGGCGCTCCGGATTGAGCCCTTCGGTCTTGACCTGCAACCTTTCGACCGAGGAATCGACGAAGCGCACGGTGCCGCCGATGGCCCCCTGCTCGCCCATGACATGCCACGGCTCCAGGGCCTGCCGCAGTTCCAGCTTGACGCCCGCATATTGGACCTCGCCGCAGAAGGGAAAGCGGAACTCGAGCTGCGCGTCGAACCATTCGGGGCGGAACGTGAAACCGTTGAGCTTGAGGTCGTCGAGAACGCCGAGAAAATCCGCCCAGACATGATGCGGCAGCATGAAGCGGTCGTGCAGCGACGTGCCCCAGCGCACGAAACGGCCGTCGAGCGGGTTCTTCCAGGCACGGGCGATGATCGCCCTGACCAGCAGTTGCTGCGCCAGGCTCATGCGCGCATTGGGCGGCATCTCGAAGCCGCGGAATTCCACCAGGCCCAGCCGTCCGGTCGGTCCATCAGGCGAAAACAGCTTGTCGATGCAGATTTCCGAGCGATGCGTGTTCCCTGTGACGTCGGTCAAAAGGTTGCGGAACAGCCGGTCGACCAGCCATGGCAAAGGCAGGCTGCCCTGGTCCGGACGCGGCACCTGCGCCATGGCGATTTCAAGCTCGTAGAGCGAATCGTGGCGCGCCTCGTCGAAGCGCGGCGCCTGGCTGGTCGGGCCGATGAACAGGCCGGAGAAGAGATAAGACAGCGAGGGATGCCGCTGCCATTGCAGCACCAGGCTCTTCAAAAGATCGGGGCGGCGCAGAAACGGGCTGTCATTGGGGGTCGCGCCGCCGACCACAACATGGTTGCCGCCGCCGGTGCCGGTGTGGCGGCCGTCGATCATGAATTTATCCGCGCCAAGCCGCGTTTGCCGCGCCTCCTCGTAGATCGCCGTGGTCGTCGCCACGCAGTCCTGCCAGTTGGCAGCCGGGTGGATGTTGACCTCGATGACGCCAGGGTCCGGCGCGACGCGGATGACGTTGAGGCGCGGATCATGCGGCGGGCCGTAGCCCTCGATGTGCACTGGCAACCTGATCGCCTTGGCCGCGTTCTCGGCTGCTGCCACCAGCTCAAGATAATCTTCCAGCGCCTCGACCGGCGGCATGAACACGCAGAGCCGTCCCTCGCGCGGCTCGACCGAAAGCGCGGTACGCACCGCGCCGCCGATCTCGGTGATCTCCTGCTCGACCCGGTCCTGCTGGGCGGTCGCGGCCGTGAACGATGCCGCCTGCTGGCGGCGTGCCATTTCATCGGCGCCCTGAGGATCGGCCGGAGCCGCCATGGGCAAGATCGCCTCCCGCACGGGCAGCGCACCGCGCGGCTGCGACGGATCGACCGGAACGATATAGGGAAACTGCTCCGGCGGCACGTGAGGCAGCGTGCCGAGCGGCAGGCGGTAGCCGACCGGTGAATCGCCCGGCACCAGGAACAGCCGCCCGCGCCGCGTCGTCCATTTTTCCGAGCGCCAGCGCTGGCCCGACGCCTGGCTGTTCCAGCGCTGCACCGGCAGCACATAGCCCGACGGCTTGGTTAGCCCGCGTTCGAACACCGTCGCCATGCGGCTGCGCTCTTCGGGATCCTCCAGCTTCGAATTGGACGGATCGACATTCTCCGGCAGCTTGCCTTCCTTGAGCAGCCACTCGGCCGGATCCTCATAGGCTTCGCTGACCATGGACGTTTCGATGCCGAGCTCGCCGGCGATCGCGGTCAGCAGGCTCTCGGCCTGCTTCGGACCGATATCGGCTTCGCTTTTCTCCGCGCGATCAGCGACGGGTCGCTCCACACCGGCTGGCCGTCGGTGCGCCAGTAGAGCGAAAAGGTCCAGCGCGGTAAGCTTTCGCCGGGGTACCATTTGCCTTGGCCATAATGGAGGAAGCCGCCAGGCGCGAAGCGCTCGCGCAGCCTCCGGATCAGCGCATCGGCCTTTTCGCGTTTTGTCGGGCCGACGGCGGCGGTGTTCCACTCGGCGGACTCGAAATCGTCGATCGACACGAAGGTCGGCTCGCCGCCCATGGTCAGCCGTACATCCCCGTCCGCCAGCGCCGCATCGACCTTGTTGCCGAGCGCATCAAGCGCATGCCAGCTTTCATCCGAGAACGGCTTGGTGATGCGCGGATGCTCCGCGATGCGGTCGACCCGCATGTCGAAGCCGAACTCGACATTGGCAAAGCTCGCCATGCCGGAAATGGGCGCTGCATTGCGAAAATGCGGGGTGGCGGCAAGCGGTACATGGCTCTCGCCCGTAAGCAGGCCCGAAGTCGGGTCGAAACCGATCCAGCCAGCGCCGGGAAGATAGACCTCGCACCAGGCGTGCAGGTCAGTGAAATCCACTGATGTACCGGCCGGCCCATCGAGCGCGACGAGGTCGGGCTTGAGCTGGATCAGATAGCCCGAGACAAAGCGCGCGGCGATGCCTAGATTGCGCAGGATCTGCACCAGCAGCCAGCTCGAATCGCGGCACGACCCTTTGGCGGCCGCCAGCGTTTCCTCCGGCGAGAACACGCCGGTCTCCATACGCACGATATAGGCGATTTCGCGCTGCAGCCGGGCATTGAGGTCGACGAGAAAATTGACCGTGTTTTTCGGGCTGGTATCGATGGTTTTCAGGAACGCCGACAGCAGCGGGCCTGCCGGTTCCGGTGTGCGATAGATGGCGAGGTCGTTGCGTGTCTCTTCCGGATACTCGAACGGGAAATTTTCCGCCGTCTCCTCGACGAAGAAATCGAACGGGTTGTAGACCGTCATGTCGGCGACGAGGTCGACCTCGATCTTGAGTTCGCTCACCGGGTCGGGAAAGACGAAACGGGCGAGGAAATTGCCGTAGGGGTCCTGCTGGAGATTGACGAAGTGGTTCGCCGGCTCGACCTTCAACGAATGGCTGAGCACTTTGGTGCGCGAATGTGGCGCCGGCTGGAGCCTGATCACCTGGGGACCAAGAACCACCGGCCGGTCGTATTTGTAATGGGTCAGGTGATAGACGGCGGCCAGAATTGCCATGGAGCCCCGGAAGATCGGCGTTTAGCTGGCCGAACCCTGACACATCTGGCCGTCATTCTCCAAGCGGATGTTGCGCTGCACCTAACTTAAACGGCTACCGAACCTCAGAAAAACGCTTGGATCCCCGTCTGCGCCCGTCCCAGGATCAGCGCGTGCACGTCATGCGTGCCCTCATAGGTGTTGACCGTCTCCAGATTCTGCGCATGGCGCATCACGTGATAGCCGATCTGGATGCCGTTGCCGCCATGCATGTCGCGCGCCTGGCGGGCGATGTCGAGCGCCTTGCCGCAATTGTTGCGCTTGACGATCGAGATCATCTCCGGCGCCATCTTGCCTTCGTCGAGCAGCCGCCCGACGCGCAACGAGGCCTGCAGCCCGAGCGCGATCTCGGTCTGCATGTCGGCGAGCTTCTTCTGGTAGAGCTGCGTGCTGGCCAGCGGCTTGCCGAACTGCTTGCGGTCGAGGCCATACTGGCGCGCGCGATGCCAGCAATCTTCGGCCGCGCCCATCGAGCCCCAGGAAATGCCGTAGCGAGCCCGGTTGAGGCAGCCGAACGGCCCCTTCAGCCCCGACACGTTGGGCAGCAGAGCATCCTCGCCGACCTCGACGCCTTCCATAACCACCTCGCCGGTGATCGACGCCCGCAGCGACAGCTTGCCGCCGATCTTCGGCGCCGAAAGCCCCTTCATGCCCTTTTCCAGGATGAAGCCACGGATCTCATCCTTGCCGTTCTCGCCCTTCAGCTTCGCCCAGACGACGAACACGTCGGCGACGGGCGCATTGGAGATCCACATCTTGGAGCCGGTAAGCTTGTAACCATTGGCGGTCTTCTCGGCGCGCGTCTTCATGCCGCCGGGGTCGGAGCCGGCATCCGGTTCGGTCAGGCCGAAACAGCCTATCCACTCGCCGCTGGCGAGCTTGGGTAGATACTTCCTGCGCTGTTCGTCCGAGCCATAGGCATAAATGGGATACATCACCAGCGACGACTGCACCGACATCATCGAACGATAGCCGGAATCGACGCGCTCCACTTCGCGGGCGACCAGGCCGTAGGTGACATAGTTGGCGCCGAGGCCGCCGAATTCTTCCGGAATGTTGATGCCGAGCAGGCCGGCCTCGCCCATCTCGCGAAAAATCGCCGTGTCGAAGGTTTCGTTGAGATAGGCCTCCTCGATGCGCGGCGCGAGCTTGTCGGCGGCGAAGGCCGCCGCCCCGTCCCGCACCATGCGCTCGTCTTCCGAAAGCTGGTCCTCGATCAGGAACGGGTCTTCCCAGACGAATGCATTCTTGTCGGCAGCCATGGCGTCTCGATCCTTAAAAACGGGTGAAGCCCGGCTTATCGGCCCACGGCCTGAAAAAATCAAACGAAATTGCTTCACCGATCAATGAGCGTTAGGAATAGATCATGAGCGTCCAACGTCGTCTTTTGCCTAACATCAACGCGCTTGCCGCCTTCGAAGCGGTGGCCCGGCTTGGCAGTTTCACCGCTGCAGCCCAGGAGCTGGATTTAACCCAGGGCGCCGTCAGTCGGCAGATCAGGCTGATCGAGGATCAGTTTGGCCGCCGGCTGTTCGAGCGCGACAGCCGCAATGTCCGGCTGTCGGCGGCGGGCGAAACCTACGCCGAAGTGGTCCGTTCGGCACTTGGGCAATTGCGCGACGCAGCGCTTGGATTGATGAGTAATCGGCATAGCGGCATCCTGAACCTCGCAATCCTGCCGACCTTCGGCACGCGCTGGCTGATGCCGATGATCCCAGACTTCGTCGACAACAATCCCGACATCACCATCAACTTCGTCACCCGCGTCGGCCGCTTCGACTTCGCCAGAGAGCGGCTGGACGCCGCCATCCATTATGGCCTGCCGGACTGGCCCGAGGCAGACTCGACGCTGCTGGTGCGGGAGGTGGTGGCCCCGGTGGTGTCGCCCGAATTTCTCGCCGAGCGCTCCATCGCCACGCCGGCCGACATCGGCCGTCTGCCGCTGCTGCACATGGCGACGCGGCCTGGCGCCTGGACAGAATGGTTTGAGCATCAGGGCCTGAGCGCGCCGACCGGACCGGGTATGCAGTTCGAACAGTTCGGCACCGCCGCCCAGGCCTGCATGGCGGGTCTGGGCGTGGCTCTGCTGCCGCAAATCCTCATCTTAGGCGAGTTGCAGCGCGGCCAGCTGGTGCCCGCGCCCGGCCAGCCTATGCACAGCCGCAGCGCCTATTATCTAGTCGTCCCGCACGACAAGCGCGGCCATCCGCCGGTCGCGAGTTTTCGAGATTGGCTGACGAGCCAGGTTGAAAAGGACCCGGCTGTTCTGGCGTGGTAGCTATTTCCGTTTCAGCGCATCCGCCAACGCCGCGCCGAACGCACCTTGCTGCGCCGGTCGCTCCGGCTGGCGCTGCGGCGCTGGCGAGCGTGGCGCCGGCCTGCCGCCGCCATTGTCGCGCGGGCCGCGCGATGCGCCGCCCTCGCCACCATCCCTGCGCATGGAAAGCGCGATCCGCTTGCGCTTGATGTCGACGTCGACGACCCGCACCTTGACCACGTCGCCGGCCTTGACCACCTCATGCGCGTCCTTGATGAAACGGTCGGCCAGTTGCGAAACGTGCACCAGCCCGTCCTGGTGGACGCCGATGTCGACGAAGGCGCCGAAGGCGGCGACATTGGTGACGGTGCCTTCCAGCAGCATGCCGGGCTTCAGATCCTTGATGTCATCGATGCCATCGGCGAAGGTTGCCGTCTTGAAGCCGGGGCGCGGATCGCGGCCGGGCTTTTCCAGTTCGGTCAAAATGTCGCGCACCGTCGGCAGGCCGAACCGCTCGTCGACGAAAACGCGCGGATCGAGCGCCTTCAGCGCCGCACTGTCGCCCATCAGCGAACGCACATCGCGCCCGCAGGCGGCGACGATCTTTTTGGCCACGCCGTAGGCTTCCGGATGCACGGCCGAGGCGTCGAGCGGCTCGGAGCCGTTCGGGATGCGCAGGAAGCCGGCGCATTGCTCGAACGCACGCGGCCCAAGGCGGGAGACCTTGAGCAAATCCTTGCGGCTGGCGAACGGGCCGGTGGCATCGCGATGCGCGACGATGGCGTCTGCGAGCGACGCCCCGAGCCCTGAAACGCGCGCCAGAAGCGGCGCCGAAGCCGTGTTGAGATCGACGCCAACCGCGTTGACGGCGTCCTCGACCACCGCCTCCAGCGAGCGGCCAAGCCGGTACTGGTCGACATCGTGCTGATACTGGCCGACGCCGATCGATTTCGGCTCGATCTTGACCAGTTCGGCCAGCGGATCCTGCAAGCGGCGCGCGATCGACACCGCACCGCGCAATGATACGTCGAGACCGGGGAATTCCGCCGCCGCCGTCGCCGAAGCCGAATAGACCGAAGCGCCGGCCTCGCTGACGATCACCTTGAGCGGCTTCGGCCCGCCGTCGGAAGGCATGTCGGACAGCATGTCGGCCACCAGCTTCTCGGTTTCGCGGCTGCCGGTGCCATTGCCGATCGAGATCAGCTCGACCTTGTGCAGGCGAACGAGCTTGGCGAGCTCCGCCTGCGTGCCACGCACATCGTTCCTGGGCGGGAACGGATAGACCGTTGTCGTCGCCACCAGCTTGCCGGTGCCGTCGACCACCGCGACCTTGACGCCGGTGCGGATGCCAGGGTCGAGCCCCATCGTCGGCCGCGATCCGGCGGGGGCGGCGAGCAGCAGATCCTTCAAATTGCGGGCGAAGACGTGGATCGCCTCTTCCTCGGCCCGTTCGCGCAGGTCGCGCATTAGATCGAGCGTCAGGTGCAGGGATAGTTTTATGCGCCAGGTCCAGCCTGCGACCTCCATCAGCCAGCGATCGCCCGGCAGGCTGCCGCCGATGGCGTAGGCATTGGCGATCATCCGCTCTACCGGCTTCACCGGTGAAGAGTCGTCGGCATCGACCTCGATGTCGAGCGACAGCACCTCCTCGTTGCGGCCGCGCAGCATCGCCAGCGCGCGGTGACTCGGCACGGTGGCCCAGCGCTCGACATGGTCGAAATAATCGGAGAATTTCGCACCCGCCTCCTGCTTGCCGTCGACCACCCTGGCGCGCATGAAGGCGCGTTCCTTCATGTAGCTTCGCAGCTTGCCGACCAGGTCGGCATTCTCGGCGAACTGCTCCGACACTATGTCGCGCGCGCCCTCAAGTGCCGCCTTGGCGTCGGCCACGTCCTCGGTCAGATAGGCCAGTGCGAGTTCCGCCGGCACCAGCGAACGGTCGGCCAGGATGGCTTCCGCCAGCGGTCCCAGCCCACGCTCCCGGGCGATCTCCGCCCTGGTGCGGCGCTTGGGCTTGTAGGGCAGGTAGATGTCCTCCAGCTCGGCCTTGGTGACGGCGGCGGCGAGCTTGGTTTCAAGCTCGTCGGTCAGCTTGCCCTGCTCCCGGATCGAGCCAAGGATGGTGTCACGCCGCGCGTCGAGCTCGCGCAGATAGGCAAGACGCTCCGACAGCAGGCGCAGTTGCGTGTCGTCGAGCCCGCCCGTCACCTCTTTGCGGTAGCGCGCCACGAACGGCACGGTCGCGCCTTCGTCGAGCAGCCCGATGGCAGCGGCAGCCTGTTCGGGCCGCGCTGTAATCTCGGTCGCGATAATGGCTGCGATGCGCTTGATGTCGGATGCCATGCCGTTCCTGCTCTTCTCGAAAAGAGCGGCGACCATAGGCGCAGATATCCTGCCCGCCAACCTTCGCGGTTTCGCCGGCGACAGAGGTCCACAGGAAAGCGCGCCCTAATGTTGCGGCCGCTCAGACCATCCGGCTCAGCGCTTCGAAGAATGCGACGATCTCGAGATCGAGCGGATCGTCGACCGGCTCGGGCTGCGACGACATCTTGGCGATCACCACTTCCGTCCGGGGGTCGACATAGAGCCACTGGCCATGGATCCCGATGCCGCAATAGGCCCCGTTCTCATGTCCTGTCTGGTACCATTTGTTGCGGTAGCGGCCCTTGGGAAACAGCGGCAGCATGGCGCCACGCTGCCAGGCTTCAGAACTGCCGCCGGTTACCGTGGTGTCGCGCACCCAGGCCTCGGGCACGATGCGGCGGCCATTCGCAGTGCCTCCTTGCCGCATCATATCGCCGACGCGCGCCAGATCGCGCGGCGTCACCGAGATGCCGCCGGCAGTGCGCGCCGTGCCCTCCATGTCGACCGCCACCGAAGCTTCGCTGGCGGCGCCCAGCGGCAGCCACAGTTTCTCGTGCATCAGGTCGGCGAAGCGCTGGCCGGACGCCCGTTCGAGCAGCAGGCCAAGCAGGTCGGAATTGGGCGACCGGTAACGGAAGGTCTGGCCATGCGGCTCGGCGAGACGCTGCAGCGTCAGGAGGAATTCACGCAGGCTTTCCGTGCCGCCGCCGGGGTTCCACAAGGTGGCGCGCCGGTAGCGGGCAAAGGCGCTTTCGGGATCGAGATAGGCTTCTTCGAAATCGAGGCTGACACTCATATCGAGCACATGCCGCACGGTAGCCTCGCCATAGGCCGAACCGCCGGCTTCCGGCATGTAGGCCGTCACCGGCGCTTCCGGATCGAACACGCCCTCGCCTTCCAATATGCCGGCCATGATCGCGGTCACCGACTTGCTGATCGAAAAGATGATGTGGCGGGCGCCGAAATCCATATGCGGCGCAAACCAGTCGCCGACGATCCTGCCGCCTTTCATGACGGTCAGCGCGTCCGTGTGCGAGCGGGTGAGAAAAGCGGCGACGGTTTCCGGCGTGCTTGCCAGCGCGACCTTTTCGTCAAGCAATCCGCCGAAATCCTCGGCCGGCGCCTCGTTGACCGGCAGGGCGGCGACACGCGCGCTCGGCACCAGCTCGCCGACGTTCTGGAACGACCATCGGTTGAACGGGTTTTCGCGCCAATTGCCGAGCAGCACCTGGTTGCGGCGGAAGCCGTATTTGCTCTCGAACGCGGTCTTGCCGGTCATAGCATTTCCTTCCAGGTCGTTTCTTGTGGGGGGTTCAGCTCAGCGCGGCGGCGATGGCATGCACGGCCTTCAGCGTCGCCATGGAATAGGCGACATTGCTGAAATCCGGCCAGCTCGAAAGCTTGACCACGACCATCCGCGTATTCCAGTCGATGTGGATCATCTGCCCGAACACGCCCCGGCACATCAGCGCCCGCGAATGCGGATCCTCGATCCAGAACTGGTTGCGATAGCTGCCCTCTGGCAGGCTCGGACTGAAGCCCGGCCCGTGGCTGCCGCTGCGCGTCGCCTCGATCCAATCGGCAGGCACGATGCCACCGCCATTGTCGAGGATCAGCTGGCCGAAGCGGGCATAATCGCGCAGCGTCGCGTTGAAGCCGCCATCGGCCAGCGCGTAGCCGGCGCTGTCGACGGTGAAGCAGGCGCTTTCATCGGCGCCGAGCTTTTGCCAGAGTTCTTCCGAGACCAGTTGCGCCAGCCGCTTGCCGGTCACCCGCTCCAGGATGAACGCGAGCACATCGGTTTCGACCGAGCGGTACTCGAATGCCGCCCCATGTGGCCGAACAATGTCCTTCAAGCCTAGGATCAGCTCGAACATGTGCGCGGGCCAGCGAAAGTCCGGGTCGCTGCCCGGCGGCACCGGCTTCCAGCCGGTGGCGACATCGACCTGGCCGATATCGGAATAGCGATCGGTATATTCCTCGGAAAAGCGCACTCCGCTCGTCATGTCGAGCACGTGCTGGACGCTGGCGCCGGCCCACCCGGTTGCCTTCAGCTCCGGCAGGTAGTCGGCAAGCGGTTTTGTCGGATCGACCAGCCCGCGCCCGGCCAGTATGCCGAACACCGAGCCGGTGACCGATTTGGCCATGGACTGCGACAGATGCAGCGTGCGCTCGTCCATGCCGTTGAAGTAGCGTTCATAGGCTATGTTACCGTCCTTGAGCACCAGGAAACCATCCGTGTAGGTCTCGTCGAGCAGGCCCGCGAGCGTCGAGGCCTTGCCATCGCTGTCCTCGACCGGCAGCCCGTCGAGATCGACCTCGGCGCGTTCGAGGCGGTGACGGTGGCCATTGCCGCGCCAGACTTCGACGGTCGGCAGAATTTCCCTGATGTGCTGGAAAGCCCAGCGGTTCCAGGGCGGCCTGTCCCAGTCGAGCCTTGGTGACACCATGGCGGGCGGCGAGCCCTGCATGATCGGCGGCCGCGGATCGCTGTTGCGATAGGAGTCCATGAAAGCCATTCCCGGAAACGGAAAAGACCCGGCGGCATGTGCCGCCGGGTCCGTCATGCGGCGATTACTTCTGCAGTTCGGTCCAGATCTTGGTGTAGAGTTCCTGCGTCTCTGGTGCGCACATCTGCTGCAGTTCGCCAAGCGGCTTGGCGTCGGCCGGAATGACGACTTCCGGCGCGTCCTTCATGTCGGCCGGCATGTATTTGTCCGAACCGGCGATGGCATTGGCGTAACGATGGAAGGCCGAGAGGCCGGCCGCGTTTTCCGGATCCATGATGAAGTTCTGGAACAGCTTGGCGTTCTCGACATTCTTGGCCTCTTTCAGGACGACGACGTTGTCGCTCCACAGGCCATAGCCTTCCTTCGGATAATTGAAGTGGATGGCCGGGTTGGCGAGGCGCTGACGCAAAGCCGAGCCATTCCAGTCGCTGGTTGCCTTGAAGTCGCCGGCGCCCATCTTCTCTATGGTGTTGTATTCCATGGCGATCCAGTTCGGCTTCGCCGCCACCAGCAGGTCACGTACTTTCTTCAGCACCGTCTTGTCGTTGGTGCATTGCTGGCCGCCGACATATTTGATCGCGGCGAACATCACGTCGCCCATCTCCGGTACGACGTTGACCTTACCCTTCAACTCGTCGGGCGTGTTGAAGATGATGCCCCACGTGTTGGCCGGGCCCTTGTAGGCGTCGGTGTTGACGACGACGCCGATCGTGCCCCAGGCCCACGGAACCGTGTATTTGCGGCCCGGATCGAACTCAGGATTGGCCCATTCCGGCGCCACGTTTTTGAAGTTCTCCATCTTGCCCGGATCGGTTTCCTGAACGAGGCCTTCCTTGATCCAGATCGGTACATAGGTCTGCGAAGGCACGGCAATGTCGAAACCGGTGCCGCCCTGGCGCACCTTGGCAAGCGCGGTATCGTTGGAATCGTAGTCGGTGATGGTCACCTTGACGTTGTATTTGGCTTCGAACTTCTTGATCACGTCGGGGCTGGTGTAATTGCCCCAATTGTAGATGTTGAGCACGCCGTCGGCGCGGGCAAGGCCCGTCGAAGCGAGCAACGCCAACCCCATGGCGGACGCCGTTGTCTTCCAGTTCATCGTTTTAACTCCCATTATCGGTTTCAGTCTCGTTTCCTGCTGACAAAGAAAAACAACGTGACGATCGCGACCGAAAGCAGCAGGAAGGCGGTCGATATCGCGTTGATCTCGGGTGTGATGCCGCGGCGGATCTGGCCGAGCATGTAGGTGGGCAGCGTGTCCTGGCCGCCCGACTTGACGAATTCGGTGATGACGACGTCATCGAGCGAGATGACGAAAGCCAGCATCAGGCCGGCGAGGATGCCGGGCCACAAAAGCGGCAGCGTGATGCGGCGGAAGGTCTTCCACGGCGTCGCATAGAGGTCGGCAGCGGCGCGTTCCAGCGTCAGGTCCATATTCTCCAGCCGCGCCCGGATCGGCAGGTAGGCAAACGGGATGCAGAACGCCGTATGCGCGGCGATCAGGTAGCCAAGGCCGGAATAGCCGGTGAAGATCTTGATGCGCGAGAAGAAGATCAGCAGCGCCACGCCGGTGACGATTTCGGGCACCATCAGCGGCTGGTTGATGGCCGCGTATTTGAAGGTCAGCCCGGGATAGGGCGGTGTGCGCGTGGTGGCGAGCGCGGCCATTGTGGCGAAGATGGTGGCAAGGGCCGCCGCTATGGCGCCGATCTGGAAGGAACGCATCGTCGCATCGATGACCTGCGTGTTCTGCCAGGCCGACTGGAACCATTTGAGCGAAAACCCGCCCCATTCCGAGGTCGAGCTCGCCGCGTTGAAGGCGTAGATGACCAGCACGATGATCGGCAGATAGAGCACCACGAAACAGGTCGCCGCGATCGCGGTGAAGCCCGGCTGGTGCTTGATGGAGAAGTTGCTAGCCATGACGCACCCCTGACTTGCCGGCGTTGCGCACATAGGCCAGCAGCGCCACCATGACGATGATCATGACCGTGATCGACAGCGCCGAGCCAAGCGGCCAGTTGCGGCCCTGTCCGAACTGCAATTCGATCAGGTTGGACAGCATCATGTTCTTGCCGCCGCCAAGCACGCTCGGCGTCACATAGGCGCCGAGGGCCGGAATGAAGACCAGGATGGAGCCGGCGATGACGCCGGGTTTGACCAGCGGGAAAATGATCTTGCGCAGCACCTTGAAGCGTGTCGCGTAGAGATCGTAGCCGGCCTCGACCAGCCGGAAATCGAGTTTTTCCATGCTGGCATAGATCGGCAGCACCATCAGCGGCAGGTAGACATAGGCCATGCCGATCAGGATCGCCGTGTCGGTGTAGAGGATCTGCACCGGCGCCGAGACGATGCCGAGCTTCAGAAGGATGGTATTGACGATGCCTTCGTTGCGGATGATCTGCAGAACAGCGAAAGTGCGGATCAGAAGGTTAGTCCAGAACGGGATGGTGATCAGGAACAGCCAGAGATCTCTGGTCTTTTCACTGCGCGTCGCCATGAAATAGGCGGTCGGGAAGCCGAGCGCCAAAGTCGCCAGCGTCGTCACCACCGCGAGCTTGATCGAGCGCAGGAAGATGGTGACGTGGGCGGCCGCCAGCGACAGCGTGTCGTCGAAAATGTCGCGTTCCATGAACACCGACACCCAGGCTTCCGGCGAAAATTGCCACTTCACGTCGCCATAGGCGCCGGGCGTCAGGAACGAATAGACGAGCACGATCAGCAACGGGCCGGTCGCGGCGAGCAGAATGACCAGCAGCGCCGGCGCTGACAGCAACCAGCGGTCGCGGACGTCGCGCCGCTCCGCTGCCTTGGCGACTTCTTCGGCGGTGGCCATCAGTCCCTCAGCACTTGCGCGGCGTCGTTGCCGATCAGGATGCCGACCTTGTCGCCGCGCTCGAAACCGCAGCCGGCGCTGCGCGTGTTCTGCTGGCGCACGGTGAAGGCTTCGCCGCTGTCGAGCTGGACATGGATATGCGTGTCGGTGCCGAAATAGACGATGTTGTCGACCGTGCCCGCCAGGTCGCCCTTGCTCTTGGTCAGCTTGGCATGCTCCGGCCTCACCACCACGGTGGCGTTGTCCTTCGGCTGGAAACCTTCGGCGACGGTCGCCTCGATGGTGGTGCCGGATTTGAGCGTCGCGCGCGCCTTGCCGTTGCCGGTGCCCGATATGGCCGCGGTGAGAAAGTTGGTCTCGCCGATGAAGTCGGCGACGAAGCGTTCGGCAGGCTTGTCGTAGATATCCCAGGGCGAGCCGACCTGCAGGATCTTGCCCGACGACATCACCGCGATGCGGTCCGACATCGTCAGCGCCTCTTCCTGGTCATGGGTGACGAAGATGAAGGTTATGCCGGTCTCGTGCTGCAGCCGCTTCAACTCGATCTGCATCTCCTTGCGCAGCTTGTAGTCGAGCGCCGAGAGCGGCTCGTCGAGCAACAGCACTTTCGGCTGCGGCGCGAGCGCCCGGGCCAGCGCCACGCGCTGCTGCTGGCCGCCGGAAATCTGGCCGGTGCGCCGGCCCGCCAGCGCCTCCATCTTGACCAGCTTCAGCATCTCGGCAACGCGCGCCTTGATCTGCGCCTTGGGCTTGCCCAGCATCTCCAGGCCGAAGCCGATATTGTCTGCCACCGTCATGTGAGGGAACAGCGCATAGGACTGGAAGACGGTGTTGACCGGCCGCTTGAAGGGCGGCAATGGCGCGATGTCCTGGCCGTAAAGCAGGATTTCGCCGGCGGTTGGAAAGTCGAAGCCGGCGATCAGCCGCAGCAAGGTGGTCTTGCCGCAGCCGGATGGTCCCAGCAGTGTGAAGAATTCGTTTTCGCGGATGGATACCGAGACTGTGTCGAGGGCAGCGACCTGCCCCTCACCCGATCCGAAAATTTTGCTGACGTTTACTACTTCAATCGCATTCCGATCCGGTTTGTCCGGCACGATTACGCCTCACTGTTGACCCCGCTCTTGCTGGCGGAGCTTTTCCCCTATTGGATGTGACCACATGGCCGGTGGGTTGGCAAGTCCGGCATTGAATCACAGTTCAGTCGGTCATTTCAGTCCGCCATTTCAGCAGGCAAGCCGCATGCCATGTCAGGCCTGGTAGGTGACTTTGCCGCCGCAGATCGTTGTTACCGGGCGCACCTTGTGCAGGTCGGCCGGCATAGTCTTTTCGATGTCGGCCGACAAAACCACCAGATCGGCCATATAGCCCGGCTTCAGCGTGCCCTTGCGGTGCTCGGCGAATTCGGCATAGGCGCCCTCGACCGTGTAGGCGGCAAGCGATTCACGCAGCGAGAAGCTCTGGTCCGGATCGCTTGATGCCCAGGGTTTGCGCATTACTGCCGCCTGGATGCCCAGGATCGGATCGATCGGCGACACCGGCCAGTCCGACGCGAACACGACATGCGCGCCGGCATTCTTCAGGGTGCGCCAGGCATAGCTTAGCGGCCAGCGCGCCGGTCCGATGCGCGACACGGTCGGCTCCAGCGGAAAATCCATGGCGCCGGGCGGATGCGGCGGCTGCATCGAGGCGATGACGCCGAGTTCCGCGAAACGCGGCACCTCAGATGCGGCGATAACCTCTAGATGTTCGACACGATGCCGGCTGTCGCGCTTGCCATTGGCCTTTTGCGCCGCCTCGTAGCCGTCGAGCACGGCGCGCACGGCGCCGTCGCCGATCGAATGCACGGCGATCTGCAGGCCGCGCCTGTCGACGGCGACGGCGAGATCGATGAATTGCTGGGGCGTGAACAGGGGTTCGCCCACCCAGTCGGGACGGTCGGCATAGGGCTCGATCATGACGGCCGTCCAGGAATCGAGCACGCCGTCGTAGAACACCTTGACCATGCCTGACGACAGCCACTCGCCATTGTAGCGCTCGGCCATCGCCGAGGCCTTGTCGAGCATGTCGAGCGTCATGAAATTCTTGTAGTGGAAGGGTATCTGCACCCGGCAGGACAGACCCTCCTCGGCCTCGATCTCGGCCAGCAATTCGAGCTGGTAGAGATTGCCGTCCATGTTCTGGATCGAGGTGATGCCGTGGCGCGCGCACCAGGCGAGCCCGCGCCGCATGATGTCGCGGTCGGCGGCGCGTTCTTCCGCCGATGGCATCGGGTCTGGCTCGCCGCCCGTCGCCAGCCCGAGCCGCACCCGGCCCTCGCCGGCAAGATCGAGCACCGGGCCGAAAGCCTCGCCCTCGCGCAGTTCGCCATTGGCCAGGCCGTCGTCGCCCATGACGATCTCATTGCCGGGGCCAAGCGTGCGCCCATTCAGGATGCCAGCCAAGTCCAGCGCCTTGGTGTTGGCCCACATCGTATGGTGGTCGGGCGCGGCCATGACGAAGGGCCGGTCCGGCAGGATCGCATCGAGATGATGGCGCGTCACTCGCTCGTCGTCGAGCACGGTGTAGTCGACGCCCTGTCCGACCAGCATCTTGGCATCGGGGTGCGTCGACGCGTAGTCGCGGATCGCCTTTTGCAGCGCCTCGAAACCGTGGACGCCCGACAACTGGAGATGGGCAAGCTCGGCCGCGCCTGAAAACAGATGCATGTGGGCTTCGATGAAACCCGGGATCACCGAACCGCCCCTGGCGTCGATGACCCTGGTGGCCGGCCCCTTGAACTCTTCGATGGAGGCGTGGCTGCCGAGAGCGACGATGGCGCCATCCTTGACGGCAACGGCTTCGGCGGTCGGATTGTCATCGTCCATGGTCAACACACGACCATTGATGACGATCAGATCCGCCTTGTGACCCGCACCCGTGACCGACATCGCGACTCCGCGCTTTTGACTGAGACCGACAACCACTGCCCACGAGCTGCCGCTCCGCGGGAGGGGCGATGGGGAAAGATGATGCCGGCGCGCTGTCTTCGAAATTCCCCTTGTTATCCCCAAGGCAGCGTGGATAAAAGAATGCGACTAATCATTCGCGTTTGTCAACATGCGGAATTTGCAATGTATTGTGGACAACACTCTGCGCCGATGTTGGGACTGGGCGGGGAACGAGGACGTCAAGCCGTGAAGCGCAGTCTCGATCGCAAAACCAGGATAGCGCTCGAACCGCGCAAGCAGCCGCGCCAACAACGGTCGAGCAAGGTGGTGGACCGGATTCTCGACGCGGCGCTGATCCTGACCCGCGAGCAAGGGACAAGGACGCCGACGACGCTCGCCATAGCGCAGCGCGCGGGCCTGTCGGTCGGTTCGGTCTACCAATACTTTCCCAACAAGGAAGCCATTCTCCTGGACCTCGCCCGGCGCTGGCTGTCATCCTTTCCCGAAGTGATCGCGAGGCGCATCAGGGTCGATCCGCCCACCAACCGCGAGGAGTTTCGGCGGGAGGTGCGCAGGCTCTTCACCGATACCTCCAGGCTTTATCTCGACAATGCCAGCCTGATGCCGGTGATCGAGGCGATTTCAGGCAACGCCGATCTGAGACCGATCCAGAACGAGTATGACGACCAGATCATCGCCCTCTATGCGGCGTGGCTGCGGCACGTGAACCCGGCTCTCGAAGACAAGGTCGCCAACCGGCTCGGCGTGCTGATGATGGAGGTCGGACACGCCTGCCGTCTTGTCGGCCTGAAAAGGGATCGCCGGACATACGACCTCATCGAGGACGATGTCGAAACCATGTGGCTCGCTCTGGTGACCCCCTACCTCAACCTTGACTGATTTCGCATTTCGAGAGGAATTTTATGAAGACTGTCTATTCGCCGCTTCACGCCGGCCACGCCGGCCAGATGGAACTGGTCACATCGGCGATCGTGCCGGGTTTCGAAAAACCCTCGCGCGCCGAGTTCATCAAGGCGCGGGTCGACAGCGAGAAACTCGGGCCGATCATCGCGCCGGCCGAGCATGATCTTGCCGCCGCCAAGCGCATCCACAGGGCCGACTACGTCGATTTCCTGCCGACGGTCTGGCCGCAATGGATCGCCGAGGGCCACACAGGCACAGCCATGCCCTTCACCTGGCCGACACGCGGCCTGCGCGGCGACGTGCCGCCCAAGCGCGTCGACGCCCTGCTCGGCTATTATTCCTTCGACGGCGGCGCCACCTTCGTCGAAGGAACATGGGATGCGATCAAGTCCTCCTACGACGTCGCGCTGACCGCCGCGGGCCTGGTCAAGGCCGGCGAAGCCTCCGCCTTCGCGCTCTGCCGTCCGCCCGGCCACCATGCCGGAGCCGGCTTCATGGGCGGCTATTGCTACATCAACAACGCGGCCGTTGCCGCGCAGTGGTTCCGCGACCAGGGGGCCAGCCGCATCTCGATCCTCGATGTCGACTATCATCACGGCAACGGCACACAGGAGATCTTCTACGACCGCGCCGACGTGCAGGTCCTCAATTTGCACGGCGACCCGATGGTCGAATATCCGTTCTTCCTCGGCCATGCCGACGAGCGTGGCGCCGGCGCGGGCGAAGGTTTCAACATCAACTATCCCATGCCGTTCGGCACCGGCTGGGACGCCTGGAGCGCCTCGCTGGAAGACGCCTGCGCCAGGCTCGCCGCCTACGCGCCAGACGTCGTCATCGTCTCGCTCGGCGTCGACACGTTCGAGAAGGATCCTATCAGCCAGTTCAAGCTGAAGTCGTCGGACTATCCCATGATCGGCCGCCGCATCGCCAGGCTCGGCCTGCCGACGCTGTTCGTCATGGAAGGCGGCTACGCCGTCGAGGAAATCGGCATCAATGCCGTCGGCGTGCTGACCGGCTTCGAGGGCCGGTGACACCGGCTGCCCGAAGCGCGGCAGCTCTCAGGGAAACCACGAAAAAGGGCGGCGTCAGCCGCTCTTTGACATCCTCTAGCCCCTTGGTGGGCGCGACCGAAACAGCCCCGGCCGACAAGACTGGCTTGCACGGCTCGAACATTTTCACGCACCGAAACGCGCGAAAATCGGCCCCTGAGTCGCAGCTTGAGTCCACTCGATTCGATTTTGTCAAATCGCGTTTGATGTCAGATTCATCTACGGGTAGATTAGACCCGAATCAGCCGGTCCTCGGGGGGCGCGGCGACCACCCAAAGTCTCAAGTGCCGGAATTTTCTGGCGCCAGACGCGGACGGCTTCGCGTTCCCTGAATGGATTCCGTCTGATCGGGCGCGACCCCGCGCTTGTGTGTGTCTCGTAAATGTAACGCGTTTTCAGGTTCGGCGGCTGGCTCTCCAGCATCCGGACATCAGCATCGATTCCGGCCAAAAACAGCAATGAGCAGTCCCGCCGCGCTTCTTCAATCCGACACATTGGGCTCGCGCCTGACGTCGCGCGGCGATCTCACCAGCTTTTTCATGGAGTTGACCGCCGAGATCGGTGCCGACAGCTATATGCTGGTCGCCATCGTCCACGATCAGGACCGCAACGACGCGCGCATCGTCTCGTCCAACTGGATTTTCGACGCCATCGAACTGATCGGCAAGCGGCTGATCGCTGGCCTTGCCCAGGGCGCGCTCACCGTTGCGCCGGGCATGCGTCCAAGGCCGCTGGTGTCGGCGCAGGCACCACAGGCCGAGGGGCTGGTCTCCGGCGAAGAGGCACGTCTGCTCGACGTGCTCGGCCACGCCGAGATCTATTCGCTCAGGCTGAATGTCGGCCGCCAACGCCTGTTCGCGCTGTTCTCGGCGGCAGCCGCCGGTCGGATCGACCAACCGGCGCTGATGAAGGCGCAGCTGAAGTGCTGCTACGCGCTCTCGCATATTCCGCAACTGATCGCCGCCGCCGCCATGCAGGATCCGCTGTCGGACCGCGAGCGCGAATGCCTGTTCTGGGTCTCGGAAGGCAAGACCACGGACGAGGTTGCCGTCATCCTTGGCGTGTCCTCCAACACCGTCAACAGCTACATCACCCACGCCATCCAGAAATTCGCGGCCAGCAACCGCGCGATGGCCATCGCCACGGCGATCAGGAGCGGCATCATTTGAAACAGGCCGACGTCAAGCAGGCCGCCGAGGCCCTTTTTAACGACCAGCGCAATCCGTTCGGTGCCTTCTCGCTCGGCTCCGAAACGCATCACGCCGTGACCATTCCCGATGCTGTGCGGCGCTGCCGTTGGATCGCCGTCGACATCAATGCCTCGGCCTTCGGCCTGTTCTTCGTCAGCCCGTCGCTCGAGCGGGCGCGGCTGGTGCCGTGCTTCGATTCCGACTATCCCGGCATATCGGTGGCGACCAAGTTCATCTCGGGCGCCAATGGCGAGGAGATCGTGCGCCATAGCAGGATCTCGACCGAACCGCGCTGGTGGACGGATGACGGTGTGGCGGCCATGAGCGAGATGTTCGGCGGCCTTGCCTGGACCGAGCAGATGGCGCCGCTGGCGCCCGGCAGCAGCGGCATCGCCTTTCCCGTCCACGCCGATCGCGGCCAGTGCGGCCTCGTCGTCTTCCTCGGCTCGGAGATCGCCCTGCCGCAGGACGCGCTCTATGAAATCCACGCCCGTTGCTTTTCGCTGTTCGCCGCTGTCGCCCGCATGCGTCCGGGCGATGTCGGCAAGACGCGCGCGATCTCCAAGCGCGAGCTCGAATGCCTGAAGCTGACCGCCAACGGCAATACCAGCGAGGAGATAGCGCGGCTGCTGAAACTGTCGGTGCATACCGCCAACCAGTATCTCACCCAGTCGACCCAGAAGCTCAACGCCGTCAACCGCAACCAGGCGGTCGCCAAGGCGCTGCGGCTCGGCCTGATCGAATAGTTAGAACGCCAGCGGCTCGACCTTGCGGATACGCGCCTGTTCGACCACCGCCTCGAGCAGGGCGGTGTTGTGCTCGGGGTCCTCGCCGGGCTTTTCGAACGACACGTAGTTGACCGCGACCGAGGCGCCTTTTTCGCTCAGCGTCAGCTGGAAATAGACCGTGACGCCGGGCGGCCGAAGCTCGAGATCGAGCACGATGCGCGGGCTGCCGCTCCAGTCGACATGCGCCTCGCCGCCATGGCCGAGCCTCAGCGTGCCCGGCTTGAAGAACAGTTCCGCCGCGGAATCGACCAGGTCCGACAGGCAGGCGAAATGCTCCAGCCGGATGAAGGCGATATAATCGGCGACATCGATCAGCCTGAGCTCCGCCACGACTTGCTCGATGGCGCTGGCGACGATGATCTCGCGGGAGTTGGCGTGCGGTTGGCGGTTCATGAAATCTGTCTGCGCTCAGCCTTTTTCGAGTAGACGATCCGCACCAGTTCGGCGACGGCCTGGTAGAATTGCGACGGGATCACACTATCGACCGAAACTTGCTTGTACATGGAGCGGGCGAGCGCCACGTCCTCGAAGATCGGGATGTTGTGCTCGCGCGCGATTTCGCGGATCTTGAGCGCCACCAGATCCTGCCCCTTGGCCAGCACCAGCGGTGCCGAATCCTCGTCGCGCACATATTTAAGCGCGATCGAGAAGTGCGTCGGGTTGGCGATGATCAACGTCGCGCGCGGCACCGCCGTCATCATCCGCTTGCGAGCGCGGTCGCGCGCCAGCGAGCGCAGCCGCGACTTAACGATCGGGTCACCCTCGGACTGCTTGAACTCGTCCTTGACCTCCTGCTTGCTCATGCGCAGGTCCTGCTTCCAGTGGAAGCGCGACCAGACGATGTCGATCGCCGCGATCAGGCCCATGACGAAGACGATCGCCACCAGTATGTCGACCGCGATGCCGCGGATGACGAGGCCGAAGGCGACGGGATTGGTGATCATGCCGGCGAGCAGCTTGCGGTGATCCTCGGACAGCGTGAGGGCGAGCACGACGATGGCGAAGCCCACCTTGCCGAGCGCCTTCAGGAACTCGACCCAGCCCTGCACCCCGAACAGCCTGTTCCAGCCCTTGACGATCGAGATGCGCGACAGCTGCGGCCTGATGCGTTCGCCGACGAACTGCGGCATGTTCTGGAACACCGAGGCGCCGATGCCGGCGATGGTCAGGAGCACCAGCAGGCTGAGGATGGCACGGCCCACCTCCAGCATGACGATCTTGTAGAGCGCGATGACGTCGGTCTCGGTGTCCATCGGCCAGGCTTCCGGCTTCTCCAGGAACATCGACAGGAACATGCCGAGATCGACAATGGCATCCTTGGCGTAGAAGACGGTGAACACCAGTATGGCGACGAAGGAGGCCAGGAGCGCGGTCTCCCTCGAATGGGGCAGCTTGCCCTGTTCGATGGTGTCGCGGATCTTCTTTTCCGTCGCTTCTTCGGTTTTGGAATCCTTGTCGACCGCCTCTGCCATGATCCGGCCTTAGGCGGCGGCGTTCTGGGTCGCGGGAAGCTCGAACGCGCCTTCGCGCGCCAGCCGGATTGTCGTCGTCACGATCGTCTTGCGCGCCGCCATGATGTCGGCGAGGGGAACCCCTTCGGATCCTTGTCCGAGTTCGGCTTCGATCATGCGCCGCGAGCGCGCGCCGATCGCCGACAGCGCCGCTTCGGCAAGGATCGCCGAAGTGCCGCGCAGCGCCAGCGTGACCAGTTCGGTCGACAGCCCGTCGAATAGAAGCACGCGCGCTTTCTGGGTAAGCAGCGGCAAATCGTCGAAGGAGAACAGCCGAGCCCGGACGCCGTCGAGATCGGGCGTGCCGGCGGCCTCCAGGTCCTGCATGACCTCCTCGAGCAGCGGCTTGTCCAATTCGTTGAGAACGCTGGCGACGCGCGCCTGTCCGGCCGATGTATCCTTGGTCGCGGTTTCCGCCAGCACGCTGGTGCGCAGCCGGTTTTCGACGATCCTGCTGGCGGCGTCGGGAACATTGGCCATCGTCACCATGCGCTTGATGATCTCGCCGCGCGTCGGCTTGCTCAACGTCAACAGCACGCTCGCCGCCGCCTGCGGCGCCAGCTTCGACAGCACCATGGCCGCAGTCTGCGGATGTTCACCGGCCAGGAAAGTACCAAGCCGCACCGGCTCGAGCTTCTCGAGCTCGGGCCAGATCGGCGGCGGACCTTCCGGCGCAACCTCGAATTTCTTGTCACCCATGATCGCGCTCATCTCTTCGGGTGACAGCGATTCATTGAGGATGGTGTCCATCCTGTCGGCGGAATCGAGCAGTCCCGCCCCTTCGGTGAACTCCGCCTCGAACTCGGCGACGATGCGCTCGAGATCGCCTTGCGGAATGGTCCTGAGCAGCCGGGCGCCCTCGATGAGCGCCTTCAATTCCTCCTGCTTGAAGAATTTCAAGAGGCGGCTGGCCGACGGCTTGCCCATCGCCACCAGTATGGCGGCCGCCTTCTGCGGACGCGTCAGGGAAAGGGACGTCGTCATGCCTTTCGCTCCCGCTGCCGCCGGCAAGACCCGCGACGCATCTTCACGCGCCCTTCGTGCCGGCGATGATTTCGGTCAGCCTGATGCCGAAGCGCGACGGGTCGCTTTCGAGCACGGTGATCTCGCCGCGCGCTATTCTGCGGCCGTTGACCACCACGTCGACCGGTTCGCCGATGCGGCGGTTGAGCGCCACCGTGGAGCCCTTCTGCAGCGCCATCAGGTCGGACACCGGCATCTCGGTGCTGCCGAGGATGATCTGGACGTCGACGGGGATGTTCATGATGACGCTCGAATTGGCAGCGGACGCGGCCTTGAACGCAATATCGGGGCGCTGTTCCTCTTCATGCAGAACCCCGCGCAATTCCTCGATGGCGCGGTCGAGCTGCTCGTCCGGCTGGTCGATTTCGGCTTCTGCCTTGGTCTTGGCCATGCATCGTCTCCAAAAGCTCAGGCGTGCCCGGCACCAGCCGGCATGAGCCCGTCGATAAAATCCTGTCCGGCATCATAGGGATGCTTGATCCGGACGGTGTAATTCTGTCCCAGCTTGCCGAACTCGCATACGAACAGCGTCTTGCCGCGCGCGCCGATACGCGCTTGCGATTGCGCCGTTTCCTCGAATTCGATGATCTGGCCAATTTCGAAATCGGCAAGATCGCCGAGCGTCAGTCGGGCCAGCGGCATGGTCGCCTCGAGCGCTACCGTGGAGCGCATCACTTCTTCCGAAAAGCGCGCGCGCCAGCTGGCGCCCTGATCGTTCTCGCCGCCGGCAGCAGCGCTGTCCCGGCTGGCCAGCACGACACGCTGCGGCATCGTAACCGTGACGGTGCCGCTGTCGGCCGGCGTCGAGATGCCGAAGACGATGCGGATTGCAGCGCCATCGCGCAACACGTGTCGTTTGGCTTCGGTGCCCGACATCGCCCGCGGCACTGGCAGGCGCAGGTCGAGCGACCGTCGTCCCGATCCGTTCAGTGCCTGCGCGACCTGCTGGAACATCATGGTCGAAACATCGACCTCGATCTGCGACAGATCACGCTCTATCGGCGATGCCGGCATCTCCGGGTCGCCGCCGAACAGCGTGCAAAGCGTGACCGCGATCGCCGGCGCATCGATCACCAGGGTCATGGCATCAGAGGACGTGGCTGACGCAACGATGGTCATGGCAAACGTATCGCCGGCACGGGAGCGGGCCTCCGCGACGCGGCTGACCTCGACGCCCCTGAGATCGACGGTGACAGGAACTCCAAGCTCACTGGTCAGGCTCTTCTGCAGCAGCGGCGCAGCGCGCTCTGCCATGCCCCGGCCGGTGCCGATGACCTGGGCGGCCTCGCCGCTGTCGCCGACTAGGCGCTCGATGATCAGCGAGCGCGCTTGTGAGGGACTGCCGGGACTGGTCATGACAATGTCGGCACCGATCTGTCGCGCATCGCTCAGGCGGCCCTTTTCTCGGCGGAGCCGGTGTTCATCGTGCTCTGCTCGACGGCGTCGATGGTCGGCCGTTCATAGGACGATATGGTCTTGCGGCCGAACTCGATCGCCACCTGCGGCAGGGCGCCGTTCATGTAGGCGAGCAACGTCTGCTTGACGATGATGTAGAGCCGGTTCTTCTTCTCGCGCACCGTCTTGATCTTGGTGGCGACGGGCCCGACCACCGCGTAAGACAGGAAGATGCCGAGGAAGGTACCGACGAGGGCGGCGCCGATCAGGCCGCCAAGGATTTCCGGCGACTGGTCGAGCGCGCCCATCGCCTTGACCACGCCGAGCACGGCGGCGACGATCCCGAGCGCCGGCAGGCCGTCGCCGACCGCCACCAGCGCGTGGTAGGCTTTCATCTTGTCGGACTTGATGGTCTGGATTTCCTCATCCATCAGCGCCTCGATCTCGTGCGAACGGGCGTTGCCGATGATGATGATCCGGCAATAGTCGCAGATGAAATGCGTCAGGTCGTGGTTCTTCAGCACGGTGGGGAATGCCTGGAAGATCGCCGATTCCTCGGGATTGTCGATATGCGCCTCGACCTCGCTGCGCGACTTCGAACGCAGTTCACGCATCAGGCTGTGCAGCACGCCGAGCGTTTCCAGATAATCCTGCTCCTTCGGCACGGCCTGCTTGAAGGCTTCGAGGATGCCCCTGCCGGTGTCCTTGACCGTTTTCATCGGATTGGCGACGAGGAAGGTGCCGAGTGCGGCGCCGCAGATGACCACCGCTTCCCAGGGCTGCATCAGCACATGCAGATGCCCGCCCATGGCCATGAAGCCGCCAAGGACGCAGCCGAGCGTCACCACCAGTCCAATCAGAATGCCCACGAGAGGTCCTTCCGCATTTCAAGTCAGCTGCAAGGGATAGTCCCCGTGCCTTGTGTGAGGCTTGAATCGGAGCGGCATCGAGCCGATCGGCGCGATTCAGTTTCGCGCAAGGAAGTGAGTCTATTGTGCTGGCATAGCTTCGGCCGGAGGCGCGTCCTTGCTCAGTACCTATACCAGCTACCAGTTGATCACCAGGGACATCGACAAGTCGATCGACCGCATCGAAAAGCAGCCGACGGTCGATCGCGACACCAAATATTATCTGGACAACATCACCAAGGTGAAATCGATCGACGATTTCGTCAACAATGACCGTTTGTTCAAATATGCCATGAAGGCCTACGGCCTGGAGGACATGGCTTACGCCAAGGCGTTCATGGTCAAGGCGCTCAAGGAAGGCGTTTCCGACCCCGACAGTTTCGCCAACAAGCTGACCGACAAGCGCTACGCCCAATTTGTCAGCGCCTTCAACTTCGCAGCCAACGGCGCCAATACCACGGTTTACAACAAGGCGCAGCAGCTGGTGACCGGCAACTATGCGCTGCAAGTCCAGATCGGCGCCTCGCAGGCGGGCTTCTCTTACTATCAGAGCGAAACCGCCTATTATGTCACCAACATCTCCAAGGTTAAGTCGATCGACGACCTGATGGGCGACAGCCGCCTGCTGACATACGCGATGGCCGCATTCGGGCTCGACGCCGAAACCGAACCGGCCGCAACGGTCAGGGCGATGCTCGAAGGTGGCGTCAGCGATACCAACAGTCCCGCCAACAAGCTGACCGACAAGAGTTACGCCAACTTCGTCTCGGCGTTCGACTTCGCCCAGTATGGCGATCAGACGACCACGCGCGACAACGTCCAGCAGGCGGTGCCTAAGGGCTACATGGCCGGAGCCGGGCTGACGTTGATCAAGCCGAGCGCGCAGTACGTCAAGGGCGAGGCCGACTACTACGCGGCAAACATTTCCAAGGTGAAGTCGATTGACGACCTCATGGCGGACAAGCGCCTGCTTACATTCGCCATGGCGTCTTATGGACTGGATGCGTCAACCGAAACCCCGCGGCAGATCCGCGCCATGCTCGAGGGCGGCGTGAGCGATCCCAACAGCCCTGCAAACAAGCTGACCGATAAACGATACGCCAACTTCGTCACGGCCTTCGATTTTGCCCAATACGGCGATCAGACAACCTCGCGCGACGCAGTGCTGAAAGATACGCCGAAAATCTACACGACAGAGTCGGCGCTTGGCCTGATCAAGCCGAATGCGGACTACATCAAGTCGGAGACCGCATATTACCTGGCGAACATCACGAACGTGAAATCCATCGACGATCTGATGGCCAACAGCCGCTTGTACAATTATGCCCTCTCGGCCTACGCGCTCGATCCGGCGACAGAGAGCAAGGACCTGATCCGCAGCGTCCTGGCCGGTGGCGTCCGCGACCCCGACAGCGTCGCCAACAAGATGACCAACAAAGCCTATGCCGGGCTCGCCTCCTCCTTCAACTTCGAACAATACGCCGAAGCGGCCACCACGACCAATCCAGCACAGCAGCCGACCGTCGACAAATACATGCGCCAGACGTTGGAGGAGGATGCCGGCCAAACCAACGAGGGCGTACGGCTGGCGCTCTATTTCCAGCGCAAGGCGCCCGATATCACCAGCTGGTATAATGTGCTCGCCGACACCGCTCTTGCCAGTGTGGTGCGCACCGTGCTCGGCTTGCCCGATTCCTTCGCCACCGCCGACGTCGACAAGCAGGCGCAGCTGTTCGAGCAGAAGCTCGACATTTCCGATTTCTCCGACCCCGAAAAGCTCGGCAAGTTCCTGACCCGCTTCACCTCCATGTACGAGATCAACCACCCGACCTCGTCAGCCGTGTCGTCGATCAGCGTGCTCTTCGCCAAGCCGGTCACGGCGGGGATCTCCACCGACCTGATGATGGCCATGCAGAAGTTGAAGTTCTGACCATGCGGGACAGTCTCTACGTCGCCCTTTCCTCGCAGATCGCGCTCGAGCGTCGGCTCGACACGATCGCCGACAATGTCGCCAACGCCTCGACCGTCGGCTTTCGCGCCACCGGCGTGAAGTTCGAGGACGTGGTGTCCGGCACCGGGCCGAAATCCGTGTCCTTCGCCTCCTCGGGCAAGACCTACCTTTCCGGCGCCCATGGCTCCCTGACCGAGACCGGCAATCCGTTCGATTTCGCAATACAGGGCGACGCCTGGTTCGCCATCGAGACGCCGGTCGGCACCGTCATGACCCGCGATGGCCGCTTCTCGATGAACGAGAATGGCGAGCTGATGTCGGTCGAGGGCCATCCCGTGCTCGACGCCGGCGGCGCACCGATCCAGCTCGACCCCCGCAACGGCCCGCCCAAGGCCGGAGCCGACGGATCGTTGCGCCAGAACGATCAGCTGGTAGGCTCCATCGGCCTGTACAATTTCGATCCGGGTGAGAATTTCGTGCGCTACGGCAATTCCGGCATCGTGCCGGCGCGCACGCCCGAGCCGGTGACCGATCGCGCCGATATCGGCGTCGCCCAGGGCTTCGTCGAGGAATCCAACGTCAATCCGGTGCTGGAGATGACGCGGCTGATCATGGTCCAGCGCGCTTTCGAGAACACCGCCGCCCTGATGCGGCAGACTGATTCCTCCACCGACGAGGCGATCAAGACGCTCGGCTCGAAGTAGCATGTCGCTCGACCAGCCAACCCTGCGCGCACCCGAAAGACTGCCCCAGCCAACGCCGGAAGACCGGCTTGCCGCGCTGGAGCGGATATGGCGGCGCTTCAGCGATGCCGAGGGACTGCTCAAACGCGGCGGCCTCGTCACCGAAGTCACATCGACGCATTACAAGGTGCGCGGCCTTTCGGATTTCGCCAGGCTGGGCGATCTTGTCGAACAGCGCGGCCATGCCGGCACGCGCCGCGGCGAGATCGTCAAGATCAGCCGCGACGAGATTGTCGTGGCCCCCTTCGAACGCAGTGCCGATGCCGGCATAGGCGACGCCGTTTTCCGTCGCGGTCCGCTCGCCGTGGCGCCGCATGCCTCGTGGCGCGGCCGCACGATCGACGCGCTCACCCGGGCGATCGACGGTGGCCCGCCATTGATCAGGGGCGACGGCATGTCCGGGGCCGCCACGCCCGGCGCCATGGCGCGCCAGCGCGTCGGCACCGCCTTCATGACCGGGGTCAAGATCATCGACATTTTCACGCCGCTCTGTTTCGGCCAGCGCATGGGCGTCTTTGCCGGTTCCGGTGTCGGCAAGTCGACGCTGCTGGCCATGCTCGCCGGCGCAGACGCCTTCGACACCGTGGTCGTGGCGCTGATCGGCGAACGCGGCCGCGAGGTCCGCGAATTCCTCGAGGACACGATCGGCGACAGCATGGCCAAGACCGTAGCCGTCGTCGCCACCAGCGACGAAAGCGCCATGATGCGCCGGCGGGCGCCGGACACCGCGATGCGTGTCGCCGAACATTTTCGCGACCAGGGCCACCGCGTGCTTCTGGTGCTGGATTCGATCACCCGCTTTGCCCACGCCCTGCGCGAAGTGGCGACGGGAACGGGTGAGCCGCCGGTCGCGCGCGGCTATCCGGCTTCGGTTTTCACCGAGCTGCCGAAGCTGCTCGAACGCGCCGGGCCGGGAGTGGAAGGGAAAGGATCGATCACCGCGATCATTTCCGTGCTGGTCGACGGCGACGACCACAACGATCCGGTGGCCGATTCCGTGCGCGGCATCCTTGACGGCCATGTCGTGCTCGACCGCGCGATCGCCGAACAGGGCCGCTATCCGCCGGTCAATCCGCTGTCGTCCATATCACGTCTGGCCGGCAAGGCCTGGAGCGTCGAGCAGCGCGCGCTGGTGACGCGGCTGAAGTCGATGATCTCCCGCTTCGAGGACACGCGCGACATCCGCCTGCTCGGCGCCTACCAGAGCGGCGCCGACGTGGAACTCGATATGGCGGTGCGCCAGGTACCCCTGATCTACGAGGCGCTGATGCAATCGCCGAAGGACCGCCCGTCCGCTGATCCGTTCTCCGATCTCGCCCGCCATCTCAAGGGAAAGCAGAATGCCGAACAAGGGGACTGAGCTCCAGCATACCGAGCGTATCCTGCGCGAAATGATCGCCGAGGCGAAAGCCGAAGAAGAGATCGAAGCCAGCCGCAACTCGGCCATCGACGGGCTCTTCGCCGCCCCGCAATGGCCGCAGCCGCCCAAGACCGCGTTTCCCAGGCTGGGCAAGAAGGCCGGCCGGCGCAGCGATTTCGTCATCGCCGCGCTCGGCATCACGCTCGGCCTGATCTGCGCGCTGTTCCCCTGGTATATCTTCTTCAATCAGGAACAGTTCGGCGTCCAGGCAATCAAGTTCGGCGGCACCGGCACCAATTCTGGACGCGAGGGCGGCGGCGTGGTTGCCGAGCGCAGCGCGCCGCTGACGGCCAAGGACGTTCCGAATGCCAATATCGACCTGCTTGCCACCGGAACCGTGCAGGACGATCCCAGCGCCGCCCCGGCACCAGATGACCAGCCCTTTCCGGCCGACGTCACCAAATTCCGCATGGTCCACGTCGCCAATGGCCGCGCCATGATCGAGGACGACACCGGGCTGTGGATGGTCCAGCGCGGCTCGATACTGCCGGATTCCAACAAGGTGTCGTCGATCGAGCAACGCAACGGCAAATGGGTGATGGTCACCAGCGCCAACCAGGTGATCGAGCTTTCCAGATAAGTTCGCCGCGCTTGCCGGTTGCGTCCGCCCGCAAGGTCCGCGCAAGACTGGCGGCCTAGTCTTTGGGCACACGCCCGGAGATTCCCATGGAGCCCGTTTCTCTTTTCGATCTCGCCGCCAAGCAGGCGCAATGGCTGGCCGTGCGTCAGTCGGCGGTCGCCGGCAACATCGCCAACGCCAACACGCCGGGCTATACGGCAAACGATGTCGAGCCGTTCGAAAAGGTGCTCGACCGCGCGGCGGTGTCGTTGCAGACGACACAGGCCGGACATCTCGGCAGCGCCGCGACCAATGCCGGTTTCGCGATCAAGCCACAGGAAGACGACGGCGTCGTCATGCCGTCCAAAAACACCGTCGTGCTCGAGGACCAGCTTCTCAAGGCCGGTGAGGTGCGCCGCTCCTTCGAGCTCAACACGGCAATCGTCAAGGCATTCCATTCGATGATGATGATGGCGGTGAAGAGCTGACCATGGACGCGCTCACAGCAGCCCTCAAAGTAGCAGCCTCCGGCCTCGGCGCCCAGTCGGAGCGGCTGCGCGTGGTTTCCGAAAACCTCGCCAATGCCCAGTCGACCGGCACCACCCCCGGCTCCGACCCCTATCGCCGCAAGACCATCAGCTTCGTCTCGGAGCTCGACCGGACCACTGGCAGCTCAACGGTCGAAGTGAACTCGATCGACCGCGATCCCAGCGATTTTCCCGTGGAATTCCAGCCCGGCAACGAGGCCGCCGACGACAAGGGCTACGTCAAGATGCCCAACGTCAACGTGCTGATCGAAATGGCCGACATGACCGAGGCCAACCGCTCCTACGAGGCCAACCTGCAAGTCGTGAAGCAGGCGCGCGATCTCATTTCAATGACCATCGACCTGATGAGGAACCAATGATCGTGAACGGCATCGGCGCGCTAAACCTGAAGCCTGGACTTGGCGACACGGCGACTGAGCTGCTTCAGGGCGGCGTTGCGCCCGCGACCGCAGGCAACCTCGGCACCTCCTTCGCCGAGGCGCTGAGCCAGGCGGCCACAAAGACCGTCAACACGCTGCAGAACGCCGAGCAGGTCTCGGTCCAGGCGCTCAAGGGCGACGCCGACACCCGCCAGGTCGTCGATGCCGTGATGAGCGCCCAGCAGGCGCTGCAGACCGCCGTCGCCATCCGCGACAAGGTCGTCTCGGCCTATCTCGAAGTCAGCCGCATGGGCATTTGAGGAGTTCGGCCATGAAAGCACTCGCCATCGCCGCCACCGGCATGAACGCCCAGCAGACCAATCTGGAAGTCATCGCCAACAATATCGCCAACATCAACACCACCGGCTACAAGCGGGCGCGGGCCGAATTCTCCGACCTGCTCTACCAGGTCGACCGCACGCAAGGCGTGCCCAACCGCTCCAACGCCTCGCTGGTGCCGGAGGGCGTCTCGATCGGCCTCGGCGTCAAGACCACCGCCGTGCGCAACGTCCACACCCAGGGCGAACTGACCAGCACCGGCAACAGTTTCGACATGGCGCTCACCGGCAGGGGCTGGTTCCAGATCGAAGGCGCCGATGGCGGCACGCTCTACACCCGCGCCGGCGCCTTCAACACCAACGCCACAGGCCAGCTGGTGACGGTGGACGGCGCCAGCGTCATTCCAGCGATCAACGTCCCGGTCGACGCCGTCGAGGTCATCGTCAACAAGACGGGCCAGGTCTTCGCCCGCATCGATGGCCAGACCGACCTGCAGAATCTCGGCCAGCTCCAGATCGTCAACTTCGCCAACGAAGCGGGACTGGCGCCGCTCGGCGACAATCTGTTCCAGGAAACGACCGCCTCTGGCCCGGCCAATGCCGGCGTGCCCGGCGATCCCGGCTTCGCCACCATCCAGCAAGGCTATCTCGAGGCCTCCAACGTCGACCCGGTCAAGGAAATTACCGAACTGATCTCGGCGCAGCGCGCTTATGAGATGAATTCCAAGGTCATCCAGGCCGCCGACGACATGGCCTCGGTCGTCTCCAAGAACATCAGGTAACGACAATGGCCGCTCCGGTCTCGTGCTCCGCGTTCCGCCGTACCGCGCTCGTCCTTGCGCTGATGACCGGCGGCATGCCAGCTTTCGCGCAGGATGCGGCCAAGCGGTCGGCAACGCAGATCGCCAGCAGCCAGCTTGCCGGCGAGGTCGTGCTGATCCCAAACCGGGTCATTTATCCCGGCGAGACCATCGAGCTCGCGGCCCTCAAGCAGGTGACCCTCATCCCAGGCAAGCACAAGCCCGACGCGGTGACGACCGTCGCCGAGGAACTCCAGGGCAAGATCGCCAAGCGCACGCTGCTGCCCGGCCGCTACATCCCCGCCGCCGCCATTCGCGACGCCTGGCTGGTCGAGCAGGGCGCAGCCGTGCAGGTCTTCTTCATCGCCGGCGGATTGACGATATCGGCCACCGCCGTGACCTTGCAGCCGGGCTCGGCCGGCGATCTCATCAAGGTTCGCAACAGCGACAGCGGCAAGATTCTCTCCGGCACGGTGATGGCCGACGGAACCATCCAGGTCAGCGCTTCATGATGCGTCCGCTTGCTCTTCTGCTTGCAGCCGCGCTCGGCCTGCAGCCTGCCTTGGCCGACGGCCTCACGCCCAAGGCCAAGCGCGAACTCGCCGCCAGGAATGGCGGCGTCTATGACGATCCTGAATATGATCCGGCCACCACCACGCGCATGTTCCGCGTCTCGCCCGGGCCAAGCTCGCTGCCGCCAGGCCAGGTCGCCTCGCGCATCAAGGACGTCGCGCAGCTGCAGAGTTCGCGCGACAACCAGCTCGTCGGCTACGGCTTGGTCATCGGCCTCGCCGGATCAGGCGACAGCTTGCGCAACTCGCCGTTCACCGAACAGTCGATCCGCGCCATGCTGGAGAATCTCGGCATCGCCACCGAAGGCGGCAGAGCGCGCGCCAAGAACGTCGCCGCCGTCATCGTCACCGCCAACATGCCGCCCTACGTGCAGTCGGGCGCGCGCATCGACATCGACGTTTCTTCGATGGGCGACGCCACCTCGCTCGCCGGCGGCACGCTGATCATGACGCCGCTGAAGGCGGCGGACGGCGAAATCTATGCCGTCGGCCAGGGCGCGGTCATCGTTTCGGGCTTCACCGCCCAGGGTCAGGCCGAGCAGTTGACGCAAGGCGTCCCGACCGCGGGCCGCGTGCCGAACGGCGCCATCATCGAGCGTGCCGTGAAGGCCGAGTTCGATGACCAGCCGATACTGACGCTGCAGCTGCGCAATCCCGATTTCTCGACCGCCATTCGCATCGCCGACGCGATCAATGACTACACCAGCCAGCGCTTCGGCATGCGCGTGGCGGCCGAGCGCGATTCCCGCACCGTGCAAATCAGACGGCCGAAAAGCGTATCGGCGGCCCGCTTCTACGCCGAGATCGAGAACCTCGTGGTCGAATCCGATACGCCGGCCCGCGTCGTCATCGATGAGCGCACCGGCACCATAGTCATCGGCAACGACGTCAAGATCTCACGCGTGGCCATCAGCCACGGCACGCTGACGGTGCGCATCACCGAAGCGCCGCGCGTCGTGCAGCCCGAACCATTCTCCAAGGGCGAAACCGCCGTCGAGCCGTTCACCGCCATCGACGCCAGCCGGCCCGACGCGCGCGTCGCCGTGCTCGACGGCCCGGACCTGCAAACCCTTGTTTCCGGCCTCAACCGCCTCGGCGTGAAGCCCGACGGCATCATTGCCATCCTGCAAGGCATCAAGTCGGCCGGCGCCCTGCAAGCCGATCTGGTTCTCCAATAGGCGATGCCGATGATCTTCTTCCCCTCATTCCATCAAGGATGCCGCCCCGCCGCGATCCTGTTCGCGGCCTGCGCTCTGGCGGCCTTTTCCAGCGGCGTGCATGCCGAGGAAGCCGTCCGCCAGGTCCTGTCGGGGGCGCCGCCCGCACCCGCGCCGCAGCTGTTGGCCCGGGAGAAGGCTCCCGACCAAAGCGAGATCGAGCGCTTCTGCTCCAACATAGCCGACGCCGCCCGCGACCGCCGCTACGTGTTGCAGGCGGAGGAGTTGAAACAGCTCCAGGCCGGCATCGACCAACGCATGAAGGCACTGGACGAAAAGCGGGCCGAATACGAGACCTGGCTGAAGCGGCGCGAGGTGTTCCTGGCCCGGGCCGAGGACAGCGTCGTCAAGATCTATGCCGGCATGAAGCCCGACGCGGCGGCCGAGCGCCTGGCCATCGTCAATGCCGATCTCGCCGCGGCCATCCTGATGAAGCTGGATTCGCGCAAGGCCGGCGTCATCCTCAACGAAATGGACCAGAAGGCGGCGGCGACGCTCACCGGCATCATGGCCAGCGCAGCCCGAAGGGTAGATCCGTCATGATCCGCAGAACGCTCATCCTGTGCGCGGTCGCAGCTTTGTCCGGCTGCGGCACCAATCTCAAGGAGATCGGCAGGGAGCCTTCACTGTCGCCGGTCGGTTCCGGCATCGGCAGTGAAGGAGCTTCGCCCTACAGCTATCCTGAGCCGCCTGCCGCGCCGGTCAAGAAATTCTCGCTGTGGGACGATCGCCAGAGCCGGCTGTTCACCGACCCCAGGGCGTTGCGCGAAGGCGACATTCTCACCGTCAGGATCAAGCTCAACGACAAGGCCAACTTCAAGAACCAGAACGACAGGAGCCGCACCGCCTCGCGCAAGCTGGGTTACGACGTCACGCTCGGATGGGAAGACAAGAGCACGAGCGGCAAGGGCGACGCCGGCCTGAGCTCCAGCACCGAAACCAATGCGGACGGCGAGATCAAGCGCTCGGAGAACCTGGAGCTCAACGTTGCTGCCGTCGTCACCGAAGTCCTGCCCAATGGCAATTTGATGATCAGGGGCTCGCAGGAAGTGCGTGTTAACTATGAGCTCAGGGTGCTCACCATCGCCGGCATGGTGCGCCCGTCGGATATCGGCGCGGAGAACACCATCTCCTATGAACGCATCGCCGAGGCGCGCATCTCCTATGGCGGCCGCGGCCGCGTCAGCGAGGTCCAGCAGCCGGCCTACGGCCAGCAGATCCTCGACCAGGTTCTTCCATTCTAGGGCATTGGAGACCGCAGCACCGTGGCCAGCGTCGAACAGGTTCCGTCTCGCAAGGGTCCTTCCCTTGCCGTCCAGGGCGCCATGCTGCTCCTGGTGACGGCTGCCGCCATCGGCATGGGCTGGCTGTCCGGCGGCTATCTCAAGGGTGTGGGGGCACCGGCATCGGTACCCGTCGCGCCGGAAAACGAGGGCAAGGTGCCCAAGCCCGCCGACGCGCAAGAGCCCGGCACGGGACCGTCACTCGTCGCGCTGGCGCCGATCACCACCAACATCGCCTCGCCCGCCGAGACCTGGATCAGGATGGAAGTGTCGGTGGTCTACGACGCGCCGCAGCCGCCGGCAATGTCGGATGAGATCCATCAGGATCTTCTGGCCTTCGTGCGCACCCTGAAGATGCACCAGATAGAAGGCGCCAGCGGCTATCAGCACCTGAAGGCCGATATCGAGGAGCGCGCCTCGATCCGCAGCCAGGGGCATGCCAAGGAGGTACTCATCAGGACGTTGCTGCTCGAATGAAGAAATTTCTTCTCGCCGCGGCGCTGCTCGGCGCCGCCACATCGATCGCGACGGCCCAGCAACTGGACCTCGGCGGCATCGGCAAGGCCGACGGCACCACCGTTGGCTACATCATCCAGATGTTCGGCCTGCTCACCGTGCTTTCGGTGGCGCCGGGCCTGCTGATCATGGTGACAAGCTTCACCCGTTTCGTCATCGCCTTCTCGATCCTGCGCGCCGGCATCGGCCTGCAGTCGACGCCGGCGAACCTTATCCTCATTTCGCTGTCGCTGTTCATGACCTTCTATGTCATGGCGCCGACCTTCGACCAGGCCTGGAATACCGGCGTCAAGCCGCTGATGGACAACCAGATCAGCCAAACCGAGGCTTTCGAGAAGATTTCCGATCCCTTCCGCACCTTCATGCTGCACAATGTGCGCGACAAGGACTTCGACCTGTTCGCCGACCTCGCGCGCGAACGCGGCCAGACCGTTGCGAAGGAAACCGTCGACCTGCGCATCCTGGTGCCCGCCTTCATGATCTCCGAGATCAGGCGCGGCTTCGAGATCGGCTTCCTGATCGTGCTGCCGTTCCTGGTCATCGACCTGATCGTCGCCACCATCACCATGGCGATGGGCATGATGATGCTGCCGCCGACGGTGGTGTCGCTGCCGTTCAAGATCCTGTTCTTCGTGCTGATCGACGGCTGGAACCTGCTTGTCGGCAGCCTGGTGCGCTCCTTCAACTGATCGCGCCCGGCGCCGAACCGCGCCCTCCCGTTTTTTCGACAATATTTTTCGATTAACCGTCCGGTTTAGTCCTTTGGTAGGGACTTGCCGCCATATTCCCCGCAGATGGCGGGTGATCGGGTCTCAGACAGATCATTGGCATGATGCCGCTCCGTCATACCGGCCAATCCGGTATGTCAAAAAACACCTGTAAAAAGTAAGGTACGAGTAGACATGGCCAGTATCATGACCAATGCCTCGGCGCTGACCGCGCTGCAGAGCTTGAACGCCACCAACAAGAACCTCGAAACCACCCAGGCCCGCATCTCGACGGGCTATCGCGTTTCCCAGGCTTCGGACAACGCCGCTTACTGGTCGATCGCCACCACGATGCGTTCCGACAACCAGCAGATGTCGACCGTTTCGGACGCGCTCGGCCTCGGCGCCTCGAAGGTCGATACCGCTTACACCGGCATGAACAGCGCGATCGACACCATCAACCAGATCAAGACCAAGCTGACCGCCTCTTACGGCCAGACGGATGCCGACAAGGAAAAGACCCAGACCGAAATCGCCGCCCTTCAGAAGCAACTGAAGGCCTATGCCGATGGCGCCAGCTTCTCCGGCACCAACATGCTGTCCGTGGACAGCGGCACGGGCACGTCCGTGGCGGACATCAAGATCGTTTCGGCCTTCAACCGTGACGCTTCCGGCGCGGTATCGATCTCGACGATCGACGTCAACGTGGAAAGCACCAAGCTGTACGAGGCGGGTACCACGGCCGGCACCGCGAAGGGCATCCTCGACGCCGCGCGTCTGGGCACCGACGGCAGCGTCACCGCCACGGCGGCTACTCCGGCTGCTGGTGCTACCGTTGCGGCCGGCGACACCTATTCGGTCGCCAGCCTGAAGATCTTCGACTCCGCAACGGGCAAGGGCTTCAGCGACGACCAGATCTCGGGGATGATGAACGTCGTCGACGCTGCGCTCAAGGACATGACGAACGCCGCCACCACGCTCGGCGCCGCCAAGAGCTCCATCGACCTGCAGAAGACCTTCACGCAGAGCCTGATGGACTCCATCGACCGCGGCGTCGGCCAGCTCGTCGATGCCGACATGAACAAGGAATCGACCCGCCTCCAGGCCCTGCAGGTTCAGCAGCAGCTCGGCATCCAGGCGCTGTCGATCGCCAACGGTTCGTCGCAGTCGATCCTGTCGCTCTTCCGCGGCTGATCGCCTTCACCATCCACGAACAGCACCAAGATATCGGGCCGCGCCAAAAGCGCGGCCCGATTGCGTTTGCTCCAGCCCCGCGCAATCCTCGTTCCTTAACTGTCGAAAGCTGACTTTTAATAGGGCGTTAACCATATCGCGCTAGCTATGGTTAACCAATAGCTTACGACAGGTTGTCGAATCGGCCCGACCGGCACGATCGCAGCCGATGGGCAGGCCGACCAGGCCTGTGGGCATGCCGGCTTAGAGAAGGAGCGAGTTTCTTGGCGAGCATCATGACGAACGCTGCGGCGTTGACTGCACTTCAAAGCCTCAACGCCACCAACAAGTCGCTCGAGCAGACACAGGCCCGCGTCTCGACGGGCTATCGCGTCTCCGAGGCCTCCGACAACGCCGCCTACTGGTCGATCGCCACCACCATGCGCTCCGACAACCAGGCGCTCTCGACCGTGCAGGATGCGCTCGGCCTCGGCGCCTCGAAGGTCGACACCGCCTATACCGGCATGAACAATGTGCTGGACACGATCGGCAAGATCAAAACCAAGCTGCTTTCGACCGTCGGCCAGACGGATGCCGCCAAGGCAAAGACGCAGACCGAAATCACGGCGCTTCAGGCGCAGATGAAATCCTTTGCCGACGCCGCCACCTTCTCCGGTTCGAATTTCCTGTCGGTGATCTCCAAGCAGGTGTCGGCCGCCAATGACGGCGTCCAGCCCGACTCCAAGATCGTGTCCTCGTTCAACCGCACCTCGTCCGGCGCCGTCCAGCTCGGGACGATTGACATCGATGTCGAGAGCACCAAGCTTTTCGATTCCGGTCTTGCCGGCGAGGTCAAGAACCAGGGCATTCTCGACCGCAAGACATCGGTCTATTCGACCGCGGCCGCGCAGACCCTGTATGACACCGCCTATGCGGCATCGATCGCGGGTGGATCAACGGATATCGCAGCCAACACCGCCGGCCAGACAGCGGCGGGGGCGGTTACCAAGGTCGACAATATTTCCGCCTACAATCTCGACATCACTGCGGCAGGCGTGACCGACGACATCATCACCCAGATGATCACCAAGATCGACAACGTCATGAGCCAGCTGACCGATTCCGCCACCATCCTCGGTTCGGCCAAGAGCAGCATCGACCTGCAGAAGACCTTCACGCAGAGCCTGATGGACTCCATCGACCGCGGTGTCGGCCAGCTCGTCGACGCCGACATGAACAAGGAATCGACCCGCCTTCAGGCGCTCCAGGTGCAGCAGCAGCTTGGCATCCAGTCGCTGTCGATCGCCAACAGTTCCTCGCAGTCGATCCTGTCGCTGTTCAAGAGCTGACCGCCCACTCGACGTCTTCACCTCAAGGTTGACGGGCCGCGCGCCGAGCGCGGCCCGATTTCATTTTCGCACAAGCTTCGAGGGCTAGTGTTCCAGCGGACAGTCATGCTGGGAGTAGTCGACCGTGCCGGAACAGATCCAGAGCATCATCGCGAATCTCCGCGGGTTTGGCGTGAAGCGCCTGGCCATGCTGGCGGGCATCGCCGCATTGGTGATGAGCGTCATCGGTGTCGCTTCCGTCTATCTCAACCGTCCGGCCTACGACACGCTCTATGTCGGGCTCGACCGCGCCGACGTGAACCAGATCGGCCTCGTGCTGGGCGAGGCCGGCATCGGCTTCGACGTCGGCTCCGACGGAACCTCGGTCCTGGTCCCGGCCGGCACCACCGCGCAGGCCCGCATGCTGCTTGCCGAAAAGGGCCTGCCGACCAGCGCCAATGCCGGCTATGAACTGTTCGACAATGTCGGCTCGCTCGGCCTGACCTCCTTCATGCAGCAGATCACGCGTGTGCGCGCGCTGGAGGGCGAAATATCGCGCACCATCCAGTCGATCGCGGGCGTCAAGGCTGCGCGCGTCCATATCGTTATGTCCGAGCGTGCCAATTTCCGCCGCGACGAGCAGCAGCCCTCCGCGTCGGTCGTCATCCGCTACGCCGGCATCGACGCCGAGAAAAGCGCCATGTCGATCCGCCATCTCGTCGCCGCCGCCGTTCCCGGCCTGTCGGCCGACAAGGTGACGGTGCTCGATTCCAACGGCAATCTGCTGGCGGCGGGAGATGATCCCTCCAACACAAGTGCCGCCCGCACGCTGGGCGTCGAGCAGACCGTCGAGGCGCAGATCGGTGACAACATCCGGCGCGCCCTCACCCCGTATCTTGGCCCGGACAATTTCCGCGCCAGCGTCAAGGCCGACGTCAACACCGATACCCGCCAAACCGAGGAGACGATCTTCGATCCGGAGTCGCGCGTCGAGCGTTCGGTGCAGTCGGTGCGCGCCAACGAGAACAACAACCAGAAGCAGGCCTCCACCCCGGCCAGCGTCGAGCAGAACCTCCCCGAGACGCAGACGACCGCCACCGAGGGTCCGCAATCCTCCTCGCAGAACGACCGCAGGGAAGAGATCACCAACTACGAGATCAACTCCAAGAAGATCGCCACCGTCTCCAACGGCTACAGCGTCACCAAGATGTCTATCGCCGTGGTCGTCAACCAGGATCGGCTGAAGGCGATCCTGGGCAAGGACGCCACGCCCGAACAGATCGCCAAGCGCGTCGCCGACATCCAGAAGATGGTGACCTCTGCCACCGGCTTCGACGACAAGCGCGGCGATGTCATCGACGTCTCGGCGGTCGAGTTCATCGACGGGCTCGACGGCGAGGCGATCCCGCAGGCCGGAATGCTCGATTCCGTCGGCCAGCACGCCGGCACGCTGATCAATGCCGGCGCTTTCATCGTCGTCGTGTTCCTGGTGGCCTTCTTCGGCCTGCGCCCGATGGCGGCGGCCCTGACAGCAAAGGCGACGCCGTCCATAGCGGGTCCCAATTTCGACGAGGTCCAGCGCTCGCTGCCGACGCCGGAGGGCACGGCTTCCGCCGAAGCCGGCTCGGCCGTCGGCGCCTTGCCGGGCGTGCGGGCCGGCTCCACGCCGCTCGACGACCTGCGCCAGAAGATCAGGCCCGCGCCGCAGGAGCGGCTTGCCCGCATGGTCGACCTCAACGAGGAGCGCACAGCGCAGATCCTGCGCAAATGGGCGGCCCAGGAAATCGCGGTGTAGTCCATGCCTTCCCTAGCCCTTTTCGATCTCCTGCCGGATTTCGGCACGCGCCCGCAACGTGTCAGCCAGCCGAAGGCTCCCGCCGACCACGAGCCGGAAGCAGCCGCGCCTCAGGCCGATATCGGCATGCTGATTGCCGAAGCGGTCGCCCAGGCGGAGGCGGCGCTCGGCGAGCGGCTTTCGGCTGCCCACGAAGCAGCGATGGACGCTGAACGCCGGGCGAATGCCGAGGAAGCGAAGGCCTTTCTCGAGAGCTTCGGCGGCGATGTCGGCGAGGCGGTCTCGCTGCGCATTGATGCCATGGAGGCGCGCGTGACGGACCTCGTCGCCGCCACGGTCGCCCGCATCATCGGCGGCATCGTCAGTGACGACCTGCAAAAGCGCTCGCTTGAAGCGCTTGCCGGTGCGGTCCGCGAAGCGGTCGGCGATGGCGAAGCGGTGCGCATAGTCGTTCGCGGCCCGCTTTCCCTTTTCGAAGCGCTGAAGGCGTCGCTCGGAGCGCGCGCCGCCAATCTCGACTTCCTCGAAGCTCCCGGCTTCGATCTCACGGTCTCCATCGACGAAGCGGTGTTCGAGACGCGCATGGCCGAATGGTCGGCAACGCTCTCTCAGGTGTTGGCATGAGCGTCGCCGATGCCGATCAGGCTAGGCACGAGATCATTATCGTGCGTCGCGGCCATGACGACCACGAGGAGGGCCATCACGGTGGCGTCTGGAAGATCGCCTTCGCCGACTTCATGACGGCCATGATGTGCTTCTTCCTGGTCATGTGGCTGATCAACGCCGCCAACGAACAGACCAAGGCGGCGGTCGCCAGCTATTTCAATCCGGTCAAGCTGGTCGACCGCACCTCGAGCCGCAAGGGCCTGGAGGATCTCGGCGACGGTCCGCGCGCCATCGGGCTGACCGCCGACAATCCGGAAGAGGCGGCCACCAAGGCCGGACAGGATGGAGCCGGCGGCGCGGGTTCATCCGATCCCAAAAAGGAAAAGCAGGAGCCGCAGCAGTCGGAGCAGTCCGACGAACACCTGTTCGCCGATCCCTACGCGGTGCTTTCGGAAATCGCCACCAACACCGGCATCATGCAGAACGTCAGCCAGAAGGGCGATGGCGGCGCGCAGAGTGCCGGCCCGGCAACGGGCGCTTCCGGCGGCGCCTCCTATCGTGATCCGTTCGAGCCTGATTTCTGGTCTCAGCAGGTGGCCTCGCCGGGCGCCGAGGCCAGCGCGCAGCGCGCCAGGATCGAAGGTGATCCGGTGAAGCCCGGCGACAAGGCCGCCGAGGCGCAGGTCGCCAAGGTCAAGGCCGTGCCGCCTGCGCCGCCGGTCATCGCGGCGCCGCTTGAACCTCTGGCAAAGGACGGCAAGGCCACAACGGCAATCGCCGAGGCGGGTGATGCGAAAGCCGGCGCTGCCGGGCTCGCGGACGCCAAGGTTGCCGCCGTCGCCGAGGCGGCCAAGCCCGATGCCGGCGAAAAGAAGCCGGGCGCGGCCGCGCTTAAGGCTGCGGCCGATGTCAGGCAGCAGCTGGCCGAGGCCTTCAAACCTGGCGACAAGTTGCACGACGGCGTCTCGGTCGAAGCCACCGACAAGGGCGTCCTCATCTCGATCACCGACCAGCTTGACTTCGGCATGTTCGAGGTCGGCTCCGCGATGCCGCGCCGTGAGCTGGTGCTCGCGATGGAAAAGATCGGCCGCATCGTCAACAGCCAGAAGGGCACGATCAGCATCAACGGCCACACCGACGCGCGGCCGTTCCGCAGCGCCGGCTACGACAATTGGCGGCTGTCGACGGCGCGCGCGCATTCGGCGTACTACATGCTGGTGCGCGGCGGCGTCGACGAGCGCCGCATCACCGAAGTCGCCGGCTTCGCCGACCGCCAGCCGAAGGACCCCGCCGATCCGCTGTCGGCGGTGAACCGCCGCATCGAGATACTGATGGCGACCGGCGGATGAGGCGGGCGGTCTTCACCAGCCGCTTGATGGGCCTTTTGCTGTTGGCCGGCCAGCCTACGGCCGCCCTCGCGCAGGATTCGTTGCAACCCTATCAGCTGGTGCGCTCGCTGCAGCTTATTCAGGACCGTATCGCCGTCGGCGACCACGCCGCGCTGCCGATGCAGTCCAAGCTGCTGGAGATGATCGATACGCGCTTGCGCGAGGCGGACAAGGACGATTTCAGGGATCCGAAGAATTTTCGCGCGCTGCTGGTCTACGGCATGAGCGGCGGCAACCCGGTGACCGTCGAGGCGGCCGTGTCGCGCGCCACCGCCGATGCGCGGGACCTAGCCCTTGCCAGGGGCGTCATCGATTACCTGAACGGCCGCCCCGGCGAGGCCATCGAAGCCTTGAAGCCGGTCGATCCGATGGCGGAGCCCAGCGACCTCGCCGCCTTCCTTGCCCTGGTCAAGGGTTCGCTGCTCGCCAGCGACCAGCCGGCCGCGGCGCTGGTGCTGCTCGACGAGGCGAAATTGCTCGGCCCCGGGACACTGGTCGAGGAGGCGGCATTGCGCCGCTCGGTCGGCATTGCGGTCGCGCAGCGCGACGCGGCGCGCTTTGCGCTTGCCTCCACACAATATGTCGAGCGCTATCTCTATTCGCCCTATGCCAGCCAGTTCGCCGACTCCTTCGTCTCGGGCGTGATTGAGCTGCACATGTCGATCAGCCAGGACAAATTGGCCGATATCACCTCAATGATGGATCCCGAGCGCGAGAAGGTCATTTATCTGCGCATCGCCCGCCGCGCCGCGATCGACGGCCTGAACGAACTGTCCGCCTTCGCCTCGGCGCGGGCCGAGCAAGGCCGCGACGGCAACACCAATCAGGGCGATCCGCGCGCCCTGCTCTACTCAAGCCTGTCCACCGTGACATCGGGTACCATCGAGGACGTGCGCGCCAAGCTGGGCAAGATCGACCGCAGCCGGCTGTCGGACGGCGACCGCGCGCTGCTCGACGCCGCCGAGGCCATCGCCGGCGAAGTGGTGGCGCCGCCCGCTTCCCTTCCGACCGCCAGCCCGGCACCTGCAGAGGTCATACCATCGCACGAGCCCGAGCCTGCCGCCGCGCAGTCCACCGACGCCGCCGGATTGCCGCCCGTCGAGGGTGCTGTCTCCGAACAGCCGGCCGTCGCGCCATCCGGCGACACAGTGGCAGCTGCGCCGAACCCGCCGGCTCCGGGCGATGCGGCAACTGTCCTGCCGGCATCGGCGCCGGCGGCCGCGGCCAGCACCGACACGTCAGACCCGACCGATGCCGCGATGGTCAAAACCCGTCGACAGCTCGACCTGATCGACCAGATGCTTGGAGCCGCTCCGAAATGACCCCCAGCCTCGGTCCGGCGCTGCCGGGAATCACCACCGCGCGCACGACGGCGGAACAGCCGGCGGCGACCGGAAAGAATGACGACACGGGTTTCGGCAAGATGCTGGACGACAAGGCCGGCCCGGCCCACCCGGACAAGCATCCGGCAGCCGGGGCCGAATCGCGCGATGAGCGCTGGAGCAGGCTTGCCGCCGGTCCTGCCGGGCAGAAGGACGAGCCACTGCCGGCTGGCAAGGCAAGGATCCCATCCAGCGGAATGCTGGCCGCGAAAGCAGCCAGGGACGACAAGACCGCCGAGACGGACAAGGACGCCGATGGCGCAGCGGCCGAGACAGGTACGACGCCGCTCGAGGACCATCTGCCGTTGCTGATCGCGTTCCATGACCTGCGCCATTTCTCGACATCGGCCAGACCGGCCGATACGAGCGAAACCGGACAGGAACCGGCGCTCGACGGGCAGTTCCTGCCGAAGGCCTACCGGCCGAAATCCGCCGCCGGGCATGATGACCTCGAACCGATGTCGAAGCCCGAGCGGACATCGCTCGTCGATGGGGCGCTGACCAAGCTCGATGGCCAGACCGTGAACGACGCCGCCGGCACGCCAAAACGCGATAATACGATCGCGGCCGGGCCGCTGCCCCAGACGGCGCCGGCCGAAGTGCCGGGCGTGGATCCGAAGCACGCGGCACCGCAGCTGAGGTCCATCGCCGATGTTCAGTCCTCGTTGCGGTCCGAGCCCGGAAAACAACCTTCGGCGGCAGGACGCATCGACGTGGTTTCCGAGCGCAGCTTCCCTGCCCCGCCGCAGGCGCCGATGAGCCAGGCCGCCCTCAATGTGATCGGCGCCATAACAGCCGATGGTGGCCCGAAAACGACGCTTTCGACACACTCCGCAACTGCGCAACTGACAGGCCCTGTTGCCGCCGCGACACATGTGTTGAAGATCGAACTTCATCCGGCCGAACTTGGCATGGTCACCGCCAATCTTCGCCTCTCCGGAGAACAACTTTCGATTGAGTTGAAGCCTCAAACACATGACGCCTACCACCGGCTGTCCTCTGATAGCGATGCCATCGTCAAGTCCCTGCGCGGACTCGGCTTCGAGGTTGACAAGGTCACGATACTACAACCTTCGGTAGCGGCCCCCGCAACGACCCGCACTGATGCGACCGCATCCTTGCAGACGGCGGCGGGCCGCGACCAGTCGTCCTTTCAACCCGGGAATTCCGGCGGCGGCAACAGCGGCGCCGGCGGCCAGCAACCGGGCCAGCAATCCGCCGGAAGACACAATGATGACGCGCAAGCACACGGCCGCCCCGCTTCGCCTTCTCGCGAGCGCGCTGGCGGCGATATCTTTATCTAGTCTTGCGAGCGCCGCCGCTGCCGCCGCCAATGCTTGCGAACCGGAGATCCTGCGCGCCGCCGACCGCTACGGCGTGCCGGCTGGCATCCTCTATGCCGTCGGCTTGACCGAGACCGGGAAGAAGGGCAGCTTGCAGCCCAACGCATTGAATATAGAAGGAAAAGCGGTCTTCCCGACAAGCCGCGCCGAAGCTCTTGCCACCTTCGCCAATGCCCGACGCGAAGGCAAGACGCTGATTGATCTCGGCTGCATGCAAATCAATCACCGCTACCACGGCGCGCATTTTCGCAGCGTCGAGGACATGCTAGATCCGCGTCAGAATGTCGACTATGCGGCGCGTTTCCTGGCCAGCCTTCATGCCCGTCACGTGACCTGGTCGATGGCTGTCGCCCGCTATCACGCGGGGCCCGACAACGACCCGGCGCAGAAGGTCTATGTCTGCCGCGTGATATCAAACATGGTGGCCACAGGCTTCGGCAAATGGACCGGCAACGCTCGCACGTTCTGCAATCCATGAGTGTATTGTTGCATCTCATGCAATCGGTCGCAAAGTCTCGGCGTTGCGCTTCGACTTGGCCGGGACTTGGAGCACGAAGCATATCTCACCCCACGCTAATGCAACCGATGCGATTCCGGACTCCCAAGAAACTAGTTACAAGAAATGACGGTTGTTCAGGATTCCTGCCAGCGGATACGGCTTTCCCCACGGGGCAGATGAGCTGATTCGGAGGCGGGGCCGATGATCGTTATCGTTGACGAGCGAGAGCTCGTGACAGACGGATACAATTCACTTTTTGACCGCGAGGGCATCGCCTGCGCGGGCTTCGCTTCCGGCGAATTCGGCGAGTGGGTGAACTCGGCCGCCGATGCCGATCTGCGCTCGGTCCGGGCCTTCCTCATCGGCGACTGCCGCGAAGGCGCGATCTCTCCGCGCCAGATCCGCGACCGCACCGGAGCCCCGGTGATTGCTCTCAGCGAGCAGCATTCGCTGGAGAACACGTTGCGGCTGTTCGAGAGCGGTGTCGATGACGTCATCCGCAAGCCGGTCCATATCCGCGAGATCCTGGCCCGCATAACAGCCATCCGCCGCCGCGCCAACGAGGATGCCGCCTTTACCGAGATCGGCGCCATGCGCATCTTCATGGATGGCCGCGACCCTGAAATCAATGGCCAGCCGCTTCCCTTGCCGCGCCGTGAGCGCCGCATTCTCGAATATTTGGCAAGCAATCGCGGCCGCCGCGTCACCAAGACCCAAGTATTCAACGCCATCTACGGCATCTTCGACGAAGAGGTCGAGGAGAACGTGGTGGAAAGCCACATCAGCAAGCTGCGCAAGAAGCTGCGCGAGAAGCTGGGCACCGATCCGATCGATTCCAAGCGCTTCCTCGGTTACCGGCTGGTGTTCTGATGCACCGCCGCGCCAGCCTCGCGCAAGACAGGACGCGTAGCCTCGCTGCCAATGGCATGGACATTGCGGAGACATTTCGATGAGCCTCTACGGGATGATGCGGACCGGCGTTTCCGGCATGAACGCGCAGGCCAACCGTCTGTCGACGACAGCCGACAACATCGCCAATTCCGATACCACCGGCTACAAGCGGTCCTCCGCCGAATTTTCAACGCTGGTCATGCCCACGACGGGCGGCGCCTATAATTCCGGCGGCATCACCACCACGATCCGGCAGGCGGTCAGCGATCCCGGCGTGCTCCAATACACTACCTCTGTCTCCGATCTTGCCGTCAGCGGCGACGGCTTCTTTGTCGTCCAGGACCCGAGCGGCACGCCTTTCCTGACCCGCGCCGGCGCCTTCGTTCCCGATGGGCAGGGCAGGCTGGTCAACTCGGCCGGCTTCCAGCTGATGGCCTACAGCTACGAAAATGGCGTGCCGGCGGCGACGGTGAACGGTTTTGAAGGATTGGTCCCGGTCGTCATCTCCGACCAGGGAATGACCGCGACCCCGAGCACCGAGGGTCTCTACAGCGGCAACCTGCCCGCAGGCGCGACGCCAGTCGCGGCCGGCAACCTGCCCACCACCAATGCCGCAGGCGCGCAGTACACCTCGAAATCCTCGATGGTCGCCTATGACAATCTCGGCAACAAGAAGCTGCTCGACGTCTATTTCACCAACACCGGCGCCGGCACCTGGCAGGTGTCGGTCTTCGACCAGTCGAAGGCGACCGCCGGAACGTCATTCCCCTACACCGGCGGCGCGCTTGGCTCGGCCAACCTGACCTTCGACACGACCACGGGCAAGCTCACCGGCGCCGTCGACAGCGTCTCGCTCACCGTGCCCAACGGCAGCGCCTTTTCGCTCGATCTTTCGGCATTGACCCAGCTCGGCACCGGCTTCACGGTTTCGGACGCCCAGGTCAACGGCAACGCGCCGAGCACCATCGACAAGGTGCAGATCAGCAAGGACGGCACCATCTACGCCCAGTACAAGGACGGCTCCACCAAGCCGCTCTACAAGATCCCGCTGGCCGATGTGCAGAGTCCCGACCAGCTCACCGCGCTGCCCGGCAATGTATACTCGCAGGGCACCGAATCCGGCGCGGTCCGCGTCGGCTTTGCCAATGAAGGCAAGCTCGGCTCCATCATCTCCGGCGCGCTCGAGAATTCGAACGTCGATATCGCCGAGGAACTGACCAACATGATCGCGGCGCAACGCAGCTACACCGCCAATTCGAAAGTCTTCCAGACGGGTTCCGACCTGATGGACGTCCTTGTCAATCTGAAGAGATAAAACCGGGCAACGCCCGTGAAAGACCCGCATGTCGCTTTCCACCGCATTGAGCATCGCCCAATCGGCGCTGATGAACACCGCTCGGCAGACCAGCGTTGTCTCGCGCAACGTCGCCGACGCTTCCAGTCCGGACTATACGCGCCGTATCGCCGTCGTCACCAGCACGGCGCCGGGCGCGCGCTCGGTTGACATCCAGCGCGTAGCCAACGACCTGCTCTTCCGCCAGAATCTCAGCGCCCTGTCGGCATACAGCGGCCAGAACGCGCTCTATAGCGGCCTGGATCAGCTGGATGTTTCGGTCAATGGCGTCGACAATGCGTCCTCTCCCTCGACCGCGATCGGCAATTTGCAGCAGGCGCTGCAGCTCTATGCCACCTCGCCGTCCAACCAGAATCTCGGCTCCAGCGTTATCGACGCGGCCAAGCAGGTCGTGCGCTCCCTGAACGAAGGCTCCAGGGCCATTCAGGACTTTCGCACCCAGACCGACGGCCAGATCGCCACCGCGGTAGACGATCTCAACTCGCTGCTCAGCCAGTTCCAGGATGCCAACAAGGCTGTCATATCAGGCACGCGCTCCGGCACCGACGTTTCCGATGCGCTGGACCAGCGCGACGCGCTTTTGAAGAAGATCTCGGACTATGTTCCGGTTTCGACCTTCACGCGCGGCGACAATGACATGGTCATCACCACGGGTGACGGCACGACGCTGTTCGAAACCATCCCGCGCACGGTCAGCTTCGCCCCGTCCTCCGGCTACAGCGCCGGTACCGTCGGCAACGCACTCTACATCGATAATGTGCCGATCTCGGCGGGAACCGGCGGCAACACCAGCGCCAGCGGCGAGCTTGCCGGTTTGCTGCAATTGCGCGATGGCGTAGCCTCGACCATGCAGAGCCAGCTCGACGAGACCGCGCGCGGCCTGATCACGGCCTTCGCCGAGACCGCGCCGTCAATGCCCAACGCCGCCGGGCTGTTCACCTGGTCGGGCGCGCCGGCGGTGCCGGCCGCTGGCACGCTGGTCAATGGCCTTGCCGGCACGATCAGCGTCAATGCCGCCATGGATCCAAGTGTCGGCGGCAATCCAGCACTGCTGCGCGACGGCGGCGCCAACGGCGCGGCCTATGTCGTCAACACTGGCGGCGCCTCTTATTCCAGCCTTCTGGTCGCCTATGGCGACCGGCTCGATCAGCCGATGACATTCGACCCCGCCGCCGGGATTTCGGCGACGTCGAGCGTTGCCGATTATGCCGCCAATTCGATCGGTTGGCTCCAGGGCGTGCGCCAGCAGGCGTCGACCGCAGCCGACGCCAAGCAAGCCCTGGCGTCGCGCAGCGCCGAGGCGCTGTCCAACGCGACCGGCGTCAATGTCGACCAGGAAATGTCACTGCTTCTCGATCTCGAACATACCTATCAGGCATCGGCCCGAATGATGAAAACCGTCGACGACATGTTGGCGGCTCTGCTCAGCGCGGTGGGATAATCCATGACCTCAGTCTCTTCGGCCGCCCTCTCGAACGCCATGCGTTATCAGCAGATGCGCATGCAGGCCGAACTCGTCAAAGCCACGAAGGAGTCCTCGACCGGCAGGGTCGCCGATGTCGGCCTGGCACTGGGCGGACGCACCGCCCAGTCCGTAACCTTCTCGCGCGATCTCGACCGGCTCAATGTCATTATCGATTCCAACGGCCTGGTGGCCGCCCGGCTCTCCTCGACGCAGACCTCGCTCGGCCAGCTCTCCAGCGTCGCGCAGACCTTGCTGTCGAGCCTGACCACCTCGACGTCGGGCGATTCCTCCGCCAACCTCACCCAGTCGGCCGGCAAGACAGCCGTCCAGCAGCTCGCCTCGATCCTCAACACCAGCGTCAACGGCGAGTATCTGTTTGCCGGCACCAACACCGACGTCAAGCCGATCAACGATTTCACCGCGGCCGGATCACCCGCCAAGGCTGCCTTCGACGCCTCCTTCGTCGCCAATTTCGGTTTCACGCCGGATGACCCCGCCGCGGCAAACATTACCGCGGCCCAGATGGACGATTTCATCACCAACGACGTCGAGCCGCAGTTCTTCGGTTCGGGCTGGCAGGCCAACTGGTCGAACGCCACCGACCAGCAGATCGTCAGCCGCATCGCGCTCAACGAAACCACCGCGACCTCGACCAGCGCCAACAGCGACGGTATCAAGAAGCTCGCCATGGCGGCGGCCATGGTCTCCAGCCTGATGTCGACCAACATCAGCCAGGCGGCGAAGGATACCATCGTCGGCCGCTCGCAGTCGCTGGTTGGCGAAGCGCTGAGCGGCATCGGCCAGGTTCAGTCCGAAACCGGCATCGTCCAGAAGCGCGTGTCCGACGCTGTCGACCGCATGAAGACACAGGTCGACCTGTTCGAGCGCCACATTCTCGATCTTGAAGCGGTCGACCCGGCCGAAGCCGCGACCCGCGTCGCCGACCTGACGCAGCACATCGAGACCTCCTTCGCATTGACGGCGCGGCTCCAGCAGCTCAGCCTGTTGAATTACCTGACCTGACAACTCTGAACCGGAACGGTAGAGCCAACGATGTACCAATTCTCCTACGCCGACATCCAGAGCACCTCTGTCGCCGATGCGAAGGACCGTGAACGGGAGCTGTTGACCCGCTCGATCGACATGCTGGCGGCGGCCGCCGCCCTTGGCCCCGCTTCGATGGAGGCAGTGGAGGCGCTGCATTTCACCAACCGCGTCTGGACCGCCTTTGTCGAGGATCTCGGCTCCAACGACAACGCGCTTCCCAAGGAACTGCGCGCCAACCTGATTTCGATCGGCCTTTGGCTGCTGCGCGAGGCGGAAGACATCCGCCAGGGCCGCACCCAGAATTTCGAGGGACTGATCGAGGTATCCCAGATCATCCGCGACGGCATTCAATGACCAACACGCTGAAGATATCGCTGAAGCCGAACGAGAAGATCTACATCAACGGTGCCGTCATCCGCGTCGACCGCAAGGTCACCGTCGAACTGATGAACGACGTGCAGTTCCTGCTCGAAAGCCATGTGATCCAGGCCGATGACGCCTCGACGCCGCTCAAGCAGCTGTATTTCATCCTCCAGGTGATGCTCATGAATCCGGCCGGCGCCGGCGAGGCGCGCGAAATGTTCCGCCGCTCCCTGCCGCTGCTGCTTGCAAGTTTCGAGGACGCCGAGATCGGCAGTGCGTTGAAACAGATCGACCGCATGGTCGGCGAGGATCACATCTACGAGGCGCTAAAGGCGATCAGGTCGCTCTATCCGCTCGAACGCCGCGCGCTTGGCGGCAATGACGACGTTCCGGGCGCCTCGCGTCCGCTGGCTGTGGGAGCACGCTGATGACCGTGGACATGACGACGACGATACCGGTTGGCGCCAATCAGGCCAGCCAGCAGACCTCCAAGACCGCTGTCGACTACCAGTCCTTCCTGAAGCTTCTGATCGCCGAGATGAAGAACCAGGATCCGACCAAGCCGATGGATTCGACACAGTACGTCGCCCAGCTCGCCACCTTCTCGCAGGTCGAGCAGTCTGTGCAGACCAATACCAAGCTGGACCAGATCATGCAGTCCTCGGCGCTGTCGCAGGCCGATGCGCTGATCGGGCGCTCGATAACGTCCGCCGACGGCAACACGACGGGCACCGTCGCGTCCGTGCGCCTTGCCAGCAGCGGCCTCATCGCCGTGCTGGGCAACGGCACCGAGATCGCGGTCGGCCCCGGCGTCTCGGTCAAGGCGGCAAGCTGACGGCTCCGGCAGGCCGATCCCATGAACGAGGCCGACGCACTCGACATCGTCCAGTACGCGGTGTGGACGGTGCTGACCGCATCCGCGCCGGTGGTACTGGTCGCCATGGCGGTGGGTATCGGCATCGCCTTGATCCAGGCCCTGACGCAGGTCCAGGAGATCACCTTAACCTTCGTGCCGAAGATCGTCGCCATCATGCTCGTGGCGGCGCTGACCGGTCCCTTCATCGGCAGCCAGATATCGGCCTTCACCAACGTCGTCTTCGAGCGCATTGAAAACGGGTTCTAGCCGCAGCTTGCGGCGAGCCGGCCCGTTCTGTCCCGACGACTTGCCGGCAGCAGCCTGCTGTCGCCGATGCGGACCGTGTATGGCATAGGGCTGCACCCGCGGCGCGGCGTCGAAGCAAAGCCGCACGGTTGCGTGGTCCTCCTCTATCCCCTTGTTGGACCATGATCTTTTTTTCGAGACGGTCGCTCTTTGCGGCACGATGCCATAGTTTCGGCAAACCATCCGGGGAAACGGATCACCGCAACGATCGGCAAGCCATGGCAGGGCCTTTCCTATGATTGACGAAAAGCCGGAGAGCGAGAGCGTTTCGGCGCTGGCGCCGTTCCGGCACGGCATCTTCCGCGCCGTGTGGTCGGCCAGCCTCGTGTCGAATTTCGGCGGCCTCATCCAGGGCGTCGGCGCCGCCTGGATGATGACCACGATCGCCACCTCGCCCTATCAGGTCGCGCTGGTCCAAGCCTCGACCACCTTGCCGATCATGCTGTTCGCGCTCGTCGCCGGCGCCATCGCCGACAGCTTCGACCGGCGCAAGGTTATGCTGGTCGCCCAGACCTTCATGCTGGTCGTCTCGGTGCTTCTGACCCTGTTCACCTATTCCGGCCTGATGACGCCGTGGACGCTGCTTGCCTTCACCTTCCTGATCGACAGCGGCACGGCCCTGAACAGCCCGTCCTGGCAAGCCTCCGTCGGCGACATCGTGCCCCGCAACAAGGTGCCGGCCGCCGTCGCGTTGAACTCGATGGGCTTCAACCTGACCCGCAGCGTCGGTCCGGCGATCGGCGGCATCATCGTCGCCGCAGCCGGGGCGGCGGCCGCCTTCGCGGCCAACGCGGTGAGCTATATCGGTCTCATCGTCGTGCTGGCGCGCTGGAAGCCGCAGGTTCAGCCATCGACGCTGCCGCGCGAATCGCTTGGCGCGGCCATGGGCGCAGGCCTGCGCTATGTCGCCATGTCGCCCAACATCGGCAAGGTGCTGGTCAGGGGCTCCGCCTTCGGCTTCAGTGCCGGCGCGGTGCTGGCGCTCCTGCCGCTGGTGGCGCGCGACGTCGTCAAGGGCGATGCCTTGACCTATGGCATCATGCTGGGCGCCTTCGGCATCGGCGCGGTCGGCGGCGCGCTGATCAGCGTGCGGCTGCGCCAGCTTTTGTCCAGCGAGACCATGGTGCGCTCGGCCTTCGCCGGCTTCGCCGTCTGCGCCTTCAATGCCGCCGTCAGCCACAACGCCTGGCAGACATCGCTCGGCCTGCTGGTCGGCGGCGCGTGCTGGGTGATCGCGCTTTCGCACTTCAACGTCACCGTGCAGATGGCAACGCCGCGCTGGGTCGTCGGCCGGGTGCTGTCGGTCTATCAGACCGCGACCTTCGGCGGCATCGCGCTCGGCAGCTGGATCTGGGGCATCGTCGCCGACGCGCATGGCGCCGGGACAGCGCTGATCGCGGCGGCCATCGCCATGCTGGCTGGCGGCGCCATCGGCCTCGTGCTGCCGCTGCCGCAGCAGCAGGTGCTGAACCTCGATCCGCTCAACCGCTTCAAGGAGCCGCACCTCGCGCTCGACCTGAAGCCGCGCAGCGGCCCCATCGCCATCATGATCGAATACATCATCCGCGACGAGGACGTGCCGGAGTTCCTCGCCACCATGGCCGAGCGCGGCCGCATCCGCCGCCGCGACGGTGCCCGCAACTGGACGCTGGCGCGCGATCTCGAAAATCCGGCGATCTGGATCGAGCACTACCACACGCCGACCTGGCTCGAATATGTCAGGCACAACGGCCGCATCACCCAAGCCGACGCCATGGTCGGCGAGCGCCTGCGGGCACTGCACAGCGGCGACGAGCCGCCGCGGGTGCGCCGCGTGATCGAGCGCCCGACAACCGCGGGCACGGCGCTGGTCATGGCAAAGGGGCCGATCGAGCATTAGGAGTGCAGGAAAGCGCGAAGACGTTTTCGTCCGGGCTCGCATCAGACAAAGCGTTAGAGCGGACCCAGCCAGCGGAACGCGCGCTTCAGTTCGGCGACGCCATCGTGTTCGTACCAACGGCCGTGCGCCATGATCACGCGTTCCGGATTCCATTCTATCATCTTTTCGACTGCCGCCTTGAGTTGCCCCCTGGGGAAGGTCAATCGCAAATCGCGCGGCGTCTTGCCATCCGGATCAACGACACCAGCCGCCCTGGCAAGCCAGCGCCACGGCCAGCCCAGCTTCCGCGGTTCGAAGTTCTCGATCAGGTCTGTCAGGATCAATGTTCGGCTGACGGAATGGAAGAAAACCATCTCTGTCATGAAGCTGCCTTCCACCGGCAGCGACTTGAGGTCATCGTCCCACGGGTAGCCGCTCTCGGCACCAAGCTCGTTCGCCTCGAAATCGATCCTGTCGCCCGCCTGCTCGCGAATCCGCGGTGCCAGCCAGATGCCCGCATCCGCAAAGGCCCTGCGCCACATCGGAATCCACCAATAGTGGATCCGGTTCGGCCCGATGATGTAGCGGACCTTGCCCAATCCAGCGATCTCGGCCTCGAGGCTCTCTGTCAGCAAGGTGGGTGAATGGACGAACAAATCGCCATCGTTGACGCGGATGACGGTCATCCGCGTCGGAAACCGCATTTTCGGCCAAGGCATGCCGAAGCGGATGACCGGGCCATCCACGATCCAGATGTCCTTCGAAACCAGCTTTAACGTGTTGAGCGGCGGATATGGTGTGCGGTCGGCCATGGTCTGCTGATGTAGGGTGGAGAACAAGCTTGGCCACGGCAGCTTCGCCTTGCACGAGTTCAGCCGGGCCGGCTCGGCAGCCTACCTTCGCCCGACCTACCCTTCGCCCGACAAGTCCCGGCGCGCTTTTTCCAGCTCCTCGGCATAGCGCCGCATCAGATGGCCCTCGGTCAGCAGTCCGAGCACGATGTGGTCGGTGAAATCCTCGACCACGGCCAACTCCTCGGCGCCGGCCCGCTGGAAGGTCTCGGCGGCCGACTGCACGTTCATGCTCGGCACCAGGACGGCATCCTTGTATTGCGCGAGGTCGCGCACCGCCGTCTCGCCGTCGGACAGGTCGCTGTGCAGTTCGGCAACGATCAGCACGCCGACATACTGGTCACCCGCGTCGACGGCGATGACGCGCTGGGCCGAGCCCAGCGGTACCTGCTTGCGGAAGGCCGCAAGCGTCGTGTCGGCATTGATGGTCTTGATGTCCTTGCGCATCATCGAGCCGACGGTCAGGCTGCGCATCCAGCCGACGTCATGGGCGCTGCGGATCGTTTCGCCGCGCAGATGAAAGCGCCACGTCGAGAAGGAGTAGCCGAAGGTCTCGCGCACCAGGATCGCCGCCATGATCGAGGCCGCCAGGACGACGCCGGTTAGCGTCAGGTCGCGGGTCGATTCCAGCGCCAGGAACGTCATCGTCAGCGGCCCGCCGACGACGCCGACCGCCAGCGATGTCATGCCGACAACGGCAGCGACGGCGGGATCGATGCCGGTCGACGGCGAGACGAAGGCCATCACGTCGGCGAATGCCTTGCCGAGCAGGGCGCCAAGAAACAGCGAAGCGAAGAACAGTCCGCCGCGAAACCCCGAACCCAGCGAGATCGCGGAAGCCGCCAGCTTCAGCACGAAGACGCTGGCCACCACGCTCAGCCCATAGTTCATGGCGAATTCGCGATGCAGCGCGCCATGGCCGCTCGACAGCACCTGCGGCGTGACCAGCCCAAGCAGGCCGACGATGACGCCGCCGATGACGGGACGCAGCGAGGCATCGACCGACAGTTTGGCAAAGGCGCGCTCGACCAGCGTCACCAGATGCATGATGGCGATCGAGGCGGCCCCGCCAAGCAGTCCGAGCAGCAGGAAGGGCACGTACTGGCTGGCCGTGAGTGCCGGCAGGCCCGCAAGCTCCAGCGGGAACGGCACGCCGCCGAACATCTCGGCGGTGAGCGAGGCGGAGATCGCCGCGGTCATGACAGGCACCACATTGGCGACCGAATAGATGCCGATGACCAGTTCGAAACCATAGAAAGCGCCGGTCAGCGGCGCGTCGAAAGCCGCCGCGATGGCGCCGGCGGCGCCGCAGCCGACCAGGATGCGGACATCGTTGCGGCGCAGCTTGAACAGCCGCGCCAGCCGCGAAGCCAGGCCGGAACCGACCTGCGTATAGCCGGCCTCCAGCCCGACAGAGGCGCCGAAACCGCTGGAGATCATGGTCTGGCCGGCGATGATGAACGTATCGGTCAGCGACATGCGACCGCCATAGAGCGCGTTGGCCTCGATCGGGTCGACAGGCGTGCGAAATCTCCGCTTTCTCAGCCAGATCACCGTCAGCCCGAGCAGGATGCCACCGATCGCCGGGATCAGGGCCTGCATGGGGTGGGCGAGCGAGAACATGCCGGAAAGCCGGCCGCCGGGCTGTACGCCGAACAACAGCCCGTGCAGGTCCTGCACGATCTGGCTCATCGCGGTGACCAGTATGCCCGCCATGACGCCGATGATGCCGGCAAGGACGACAACCGCTATGCCTCGCGCTTCGAGCAGCGGGATCGAATTGATGAGCACCGCGCGCAGCCGGCGGGCGTAGACTTGCGGTTGATTCCTGGGCGATTGGTTTTTGGTAAGCACCGGAGCGGCTCGCCGACATCAGCAAGGCATTGAAAAGACTGCCGTGCTGATACGCCGAGCGGTACCGCATGGCAACCACAATGACGGCGCCCGCGAGCCGTTTGGAGCGGAGCCCGTCCGGCCGCCGACGGTCAGGTCGGCTTCGGGTCGCCGGCCTCGTAGAGCACGAGATTGCGCTCGCCGATGCCGAGCGCCGGCCAGCTTGCGCGCCAGTCCACAAGGTGTGGCGCGGCGAAATGTGCGTCGAGCGCCGCCCTGTCACTCCAGACTTCCGTGACCCGGATCAACCCGGCATCGAGGACATCCTGCGCATAGGAGTATGCGAGGCAACCGGGCTCGGCACGGCTGGCGACAACCATGCGTTCCATCGCTGGCCTTGCCTGTTCGAGCTTGTCGGGTGGCAGACGAACCGTGCCGATGACCAGCAGCATGAGATTTCCTTTCGATGGTTGGGCAGGCCACTCTCCCACCCTCGCGCAAGCTTGGCCAGCTACCCTCGCCGGGCTGTCGCATGCTCGGCAGCCCACGGTTTTCGAGGACTAGAATGGCGATAAGCGAAAGCATCCAGCCCGGCGCCGTGGCCAAGAACGGTCGCGACGTCTTCTTCGCGCTGGGCATCGTCATCATCCTGGCCGTGCTGTTCCTGCCGATCCCGGCCTTTCTCATCGACGTCGGCCTTGCCTTCTCGATCGCCCTTTCGGTGCTGATCCTGATGGTGGCACTGTGGATCCAGCGGCCGCTCGACTTCTCCTCGTTTCCGACCGTACTGCTCATCGCTACCATGCTGCGGCTATCGCTTAACATCGCCACCACGCGCATGATCCTGTCGCACGGCAATGAAGGCACGCATGCAGCCGGCTACGTCATCGCCGGCTTCTCCAAACTGGTCATGGCCAGCGATTTCGTCATCGGCCTGATCGTCTTCATGATCCTGATCGTGGTGAACTTCATCGTCATCACCAAGGGCGCCACCCGTATCGCCGAGGTCGGCGCCCGTTTCACCCTCGATGCCATCCCCGGCAAGCAGATGTCGATCGACGCCGACCTCTCCGCCGGCATGATCGACGACAAGACAGCGCAGTTGCGCCGCCGCGAGCTGGAAGAGGAATCCTCCTTCTTCGGCTCGATGGACGGCGCCTCGAAATTCGTCCGCGGCGACGCCATCGCCGGCCTCATCATCACCGCCATCAACATCGTCGGCGGCATCGCCATCGGCTATATCAGGCACGGCATGGGCATGGGCGAGGCCGCCGACGTGTTCATCAAGCTGTCGGTCGGCGACGGTCTGGTCACCCAGATCCCGGCGCTCATCGTCTCGCTCGCCGCCGGCCTGCTGGTTTCCAAGGGCGGTACGCGCGGTTCGACGAACCAGGCCGTGTTCGGGCAGCTCGGCGCGCATCCGCGCGCGCTCTATGTGGCGGCGGCGCTGCTGGTGCTGCTCGGGGTGATGCCAGGCCTGCCCTTCTTCCCCTTCTTCGCGCTCGCCGGCGGCATGGCCGGCCTCGGCTATGTCATTCCGATGCGCCACAACCGGGCCATGGCCGAGGCCGAGGCGCTGAAGAACCAGGAGAAGGCGACCAAGGCCGAGGAAGAGAAGAACTCGGTCAAGGCCTCGCTCGCCACCGCCGAGATCGAGCTTCTGATCGGCAAGCAGCTTTCGACCCGGCTGCTGGTCTCGCATCAGGAGCTGGTCTTCCGCATGGCCAAGATGCGCAAGAAGTTCGCCCAGCAATATGGCTTCGTCGTGCCCGAAGTGCGCGTCGCCGACGATTTCGCCATCCCGCCGAAAAGCTATCAGATCAAGGTGCACGGAACGGTGGTCGCCGAATATTCGATGCGCGTCGGGGAGATCATGGTGCTGCTCGGCAACCGCGACGTTCCCGAAATTCCGGGCGAGGAGATCCGCGAACCGGCCTTCGGCATGCGTGCCTATTCCGTCATGGAAACATTCGCCGAGGATCTGAAGCGCGAGAACTACACCTTTGCCGACAACATGTCGGTGCTGCTCACCCATCTCTCCGAGGTCATCCGCAACAACCTGCCGCAGCTTCTGTCCTACAAGGACATGAAGGCGCTGCTCGAGCGCCAGGATCAGGAATACCGCAAGCTCGCCGACGAGATCTGCACCACGCACATCTCCTATCCCGGCCTGCAGGCAGTGTTGAAGCTGCTGCTGGCCGAGCGTGTCTCGATCCGCAACCTGCACCTGATCATCGAGGCCATCGCCGAGATCGCGCCGCATGTGCGCCGCACCGAGCAGATCGTCGAGCATGTCCGCATCCGCATGGCGCAGCAGATCTGCGGCGATCTTTCGGAGGGCGGCGTGCTCAAGGTGTTGCGTCTCGGCAACCGCTGGGACCTCGCCTTCCACCAGAGCCTCAAGCGCGACGCCAAGGGCGAGGTGCGCGAGTTCGATATCGATCCGCGCCAGCTGGAAGAATTCGGCCAGGACGCCACCAAGGCGATCAAGAAATTCCTCGAAGCCGGCGAGCGTTTCGTCCTCGTCACCGCGCCCGACGCGCGCCCCTATGTGCGCATGATCATCGAGCGGCTGTTCACCACGCTGCCGGTGCTCTCGCATGTCGAAATCGCCAAGGGCGTCGAGATCAGGGTGCTCGGGACGATATCGTGAGCGTTCTCTCGCAAGCGGTCGTCATCGCGGCGTTCCTCGCCTTCTGCCGCATCGGCGCCTGCTTCATGCTGATGCCCGGCCTGTCCAGCGCCCGCATCCCGGTGCAGGTCAGGCTGTTCGTTGCGGTCGCCGCCACTGGCGGCCTGCTCGCCTTCCTGTGGGACAAGATCTTTCCCTTCGTCGACCCGCGTCCGCAGATCCTGGTGCCGATGATCGTTTCCGAACTCCTGGTCGGCGGCCTGATCGGCGCCATGACCAGGCTCTACATGGAAGCCCTGCGCTTCATGGGGTCGGCCATCGCCATGCTGATCGGCTATGGCGGCTCGGGCGGGCCAGCGATCGAGGAGCCCGAACCGCAGGCGGCGCTCGCCGCCATGATCTCGTTCTCGGCACTGCTGCTGCTGTTCGTCTTCGACTTCGACCATGAGATCATACGCGCGCTGGTGACGTCCTATACGGTCGCGCCGGTCAACGTCTTCTTCAACCCGCAGGCGGCACTGGTCGATGTCGCCGACACGGTGTCGGACACCTTCTTCCTGGTCATCCGCCTCGGCAGCCCTTTCGTCGCCTATGCCATTCTCGTCAACCTGACGATCGGCTTCGTCAACAAGCTGACGCCGCAGATCCCGATCTATTTCATCTCTCAGCCCTTCGTCATCGCCGGCGGCATGCTCATCTTCTATTTCGCCGTCGGCTCCATGCTGTCGCTGTTCGTCGACGGCTTTGTCGACCTGACGCTGGCGAGGTGACATGAGCACGCGCAAGGACCGCCTGAAGAAGCTGGTCAAGGTTCAGGAACAGTTGAAGGCGCTGCACGAGACGCGCCACGCCACCCTCCTCGCCGCCGCAAATGCCGCCGAAGCCGAGGCCAAGGAACTGGTCGAGCATTTCGATAGGGACAATTCCCTCTCCGGCCTTTTCCCCGATCTCTACCACCGCCGCATCGCCCAGGCCGTCGTGCGCCAGGAGGCGAACCTCGAAAGCGCCAGGAAGGAAGCCTGCCTCGTCGCGTCGGCAACCGCGCGCACCAACATGGTCGAGCGCGCCTACAAGGACGTGCGCAATCGCGACGAACGCGAACGCTCCGACCGCGAACGCCTCGATTTGATCGCGCAGAAGCGGAGACAGGAGTAGAGGAGGAGGTCTGGACGCAAAGCAAGCCTTCGCAGCGGAATCCTGGATGACCGCTTTGCGCCTCGTACGGGCTATGGATGCAATTTCGCGTCTACCCAGAAGCCGCCCGTACAGCCTGTCGAAGAATGTGCCGAGCCTCCGCATTGCGGAGGATCGTGAAAAGGCGACGTTTCAGCTAGCTTGTTATCTGCTCGGCGGCAGCTTCCTCGAGGCCAGCTGCCGCTTGGACGGCAAGACCGCGAGCCGCTGCCTGTGAATCGTAAAATTCCTCCAGCGCATGGACCCTGCCCCACCGCAGGGTAAACACGTGGAGACCTCGGTTGATGTACGACGTGTCGCCGTTAAGCAGGGTCGCGGTGCCATCCCACTGGGCAAACACAGTGGTATGCCACGGCCAGCCCTCCACCCAGATGTGATTGACCCTGAGACGGAGGGTGGGCAGAACACGGCCGAGGCGTTCAAACCAGCGGCGCAGGGCTTCCTTGTCGTGGCGCTCTCCACCAAGCGCGTGGGCGCCGCCAACCCGATGATGGACATGCGGCGCGAGTGCTTTCACCGCCGCATCCCAGCGATGATTGTTGACGTCATCGAAGCTCTTTCGGATCGATTTCTCGACAAAATAACTATATAGCATATCACTCTCCTCCAACTCATTCGGTAGCGCGATCGAAGGCACCTGTGGCAAGCTGTTCGGACGCAGCCGACACCATGCAGGGTCTGCGCGTCAGCGCATTGTCGCGTCGGCTCGCAGGTATGTGTCGGTCTCGGTCGAGATCGTGACCTCCTCGCCCGACCTTGAGAACGCATAAAGCGAATCCTGATGGCCCGGCATGGAAAAGGCCACGGAGTCGCCGTCAGCAAGGCCCATGACGAAGCGCAGCGGATCACCTCCGATCTTCGGCGCGAGGGTGGCGGTGACCTCCAGCAGGTCGCCGTTGACCGGGACGTAGTAGACCACCATGTCGAGCTGTCCCTCGTGCAGGCTGGCAGCTTCGATCGGGCGTCCGATGGTCGCTTCCTCGGCAAAAGCCGGTTTCGCAAGAAACATCGCGGCCAGAACGGACGCACTCAGGGTTTTGCGGATCATCTCATATCTCCTTTTTTGGATTGCGTTCGACCTCTATATAGTGTATAGATTACGAATGCAATCTAAAAGGAGATGGCGATGCGCGTAAGTCGCACTCAGGCCGCGGAAAACCGCGAAACCGTGATCAATGTGGCAAGCCGCCTTTTTCGGGAGCGAGGCTTTGACGGCATTGGCCTCAAGGATCTGATGAAGGGCGCCGGGCTGACCCAGGGCGCCTTTTACAAGCAGTTCGAGTCAAAGGACGACCTGGCGGCGCAGGCATCCAGGCGCGCGATGGAAAGCGCCACCGACAAGTGGTCGGCCGCGACAGCGGCAAACCCTGGGAAACCGCTCGACGGGGTGATCTCATTCTACCTCAGTATGGATCATCGCGCGGAAAAGATGGACGGCTGCCCGGTCGTCGCGCTCGGCTCGGATGCGGCCAGGCAAGGCGCCGAGGTAAAGGCCTCATTCGAGGCCGGCATCAAGGAGTACCTCGAGATGCTCGGCAGTTGGGTTGGCGAGGACGACAGCGAAAAGGCCGGCGACAAGGCAATGGCCGTTCTCTCGACAATGGTCGGCGCGGTCATGCTCTCGCGGGTGGTCAACGACCCGGACCTCGCGCAGGCTTTTCTGGATGCGGCGGCCGATCAGGTTCGCGAAACAGTCGCCATCTGAACCATGCGGGCAGCGGCGCCTGATCCATTGCTCGCCGCTCGGACCGAACCGTCGCGCGCGACTGCGAGGAAGTAACGGATACCGTCCCAGTCGATCATGGAGAAGTTCGCGTCGTCAGGTGAAGCCTCCGGTGCAATTTCGCACCACCGTAATGCGTATCTTCCGACTGCATGGCGCGCTTGGGCACGCCTACCTCTTGGCGTGAGGCAGCGGCGATGCGTCCGCCCCCCGAAGGAGAATTGCGATGAGCTATTCGATCATAGATTTGGGGCTGTTGGCCAGGCGCTGGCCCGTATGTTCGCCCACCAGGAAATGGCGGTGTCCGTGGCAAGAGCCCGGGCTCGGCATCCTTCGGCACTAGCATCGGAACGCCTGCGTGCGCTCGCGCGGCTTATCTAGCTGAGCGGCATCAGCTGACCTCCGGGCCATCCGTCCGGTCGTCCGGCCACCTATAATCGGAGATCAAGGGCATGAACATCGAACTCAAGGGCCGAAAGGCCATCGTCACCGGATCGACCGCCGGCATCGGTCGCGCGATCGCCGAAGGGCTGGCGCGCGCAGGCTCCGCCGTCGTCGTCAATGGACGTACTGAAGAGCGGGTCGCCGCGACGCTCCGGGAACTGCGCGCGCTGCTGCCTGGCGCCGACCTCACCGGCATTGCCGCCGATCTCGCGACAGCCGAGGGCTCGGCGGCGCTCGCGGCACAGGCGCCGGATGCCGACATCCTCGTCAACAATGTGGGCACTGCGCGTCCCAATGGCTTCTTCGAGCAGGACGACGCCGCATGGCTCGACCTCTTCCAGCTCAACGTGATGAGCGGCGTGCGCGCCGCGCGCCACTATATGCCGGGTATGGTCGAGCGCGGGTGGGGACGGGTCGTCTTCATCAGCAGCGAGTCCGCGCTCGCCATCCCCAAGGAGATGATCGACTACGGCATGACCAAGACCGCGTTGCTGGCCGTGTCGCGCGGGCTGGCCGAACTTGTCGGTGGCACCGGCGTCACGGTCAACGCTGTCCTGCCGGGGCCGACCGACTCCGAGATTCTCGGCGGCTGGATGAAGGCCACCGCGAAGGAGCAGGGCATCACGCAAACGGACGCCGAGCATAATTTCCTGAAATCGCTGCGTCCGACCACGCTCATCAACCGGTTCGCGACAACCGAGGAAGTCGCGAACATGGTCGTCTACACCTGCTCCGAGCAGGCCTCGGCGACCACCGGCGCCGCGTTGCGCGTCGACGGTGGTGTGCTCCGCTCGATCGGATGAGCCGCGCTCCCACCGCCGCGGTGGCATGAGGGTCGCCGCGGCTGAGCCGGCCTCAAATCGGCGCCGGCTCGGGTGACTCAGAGGTCAAGATCGACGAGCGGCCGTGGATCGATGCCAGGAGCCGCCGTCTGCTCTCGGCCCTTACGCGGACGTGCAGCAATGCGCCACTGTCCGGAATTAGGGTTGAGAAGAGCGCCCGTCCGCCGATTGCGGGAATTGCCCTTCGTTGTTCATGCTTACTTCCGTGACCAGCTTGCGGCGAAGCGCCGTGCTGTAGTCGTTTGGCCCTTTCGGCGTCATGACGAAGGCCTGGGAGCCGCCAATGACCGATTTGGCAAAATAGGATGCCAGCGAATTGCCGGGATCGTCGCCTTCGGTGGGAATGGCGATCGCGTTGATCGTATACCCCTTGGCAATGGCGTTCAGCCTGCTCGGCTGAACAGGAAGTCCGTCGTTGTTCTCACCGTTGGAAGAGATATCGATGACTTTCTTGGCGGCATTTCCAGGAAACTGGTCCAGCAGAAGACTGCCAATGTCGATAGCCGAGGAAACCGATGTTCCGGCTCGCCCCCGGCGGATGACGCCGGTATCCCCTTTCCTGCTGATCTCCGCCGCCGCCGCTCTTGCGTCTTCCAGTCCGCAAATGCTTGTCCACGGCAGTATGGTGCGTGCGTGTCCGGGGCTCGACCATTCAAAGTAGGCCACGCCGATGCAGCCGACGTAATTCCGGCCGATGGCGGCGATGATCTCGGGCGAAGTGAGTGCCGCGGCATGTCCCTCGCGTTGCAGATCGGCGATCTTTGGATCAATCGATGCCGAGAAGTCGACCGCGAACACGATGGCGACGTCGACATTCGCTGCATGCGCCGGGAGATTCCAGAACGCAGAAGCTGCAAGTATCCCCGCCAGTCTCAGGAGTGAATTGGCGCGCTTTGCCAGCCCCCTTCCCGATGGCTTTGTGGGCGAAAAAAGATTGGCCCCGCCTATCCACTGCACCCGCCCGCGAAAGGAGGCCGCTCCAGAAGAAGGACCGGCGTCCTGATACATATCTGTAAACATGCCATTCTCCATCTCGACAACCGATCGTTGTCAAAGCCGCCCATTTTCAACATGTGGAAATTTGACGAGGGACCTTGGACCCAACGCCGAACAGCAGCAGATCGGCCTTGGTCCACAAGAGATAACAGCCGAGTAACGTCAGCGGCATGATGAGCGCCGCGAAGGACTCGCCCGACCAGACCGCCGGCAAAGCCTGGCCGAGGGCGACGGTTGTCGCCACCACTGCCGGCAACCTGCTGGCGAGAACCGCACTGCGGAACGGATCGGGCCAGGCGGTCGGCCACACCGGAACCCGCCTACCCGGGCTGTGAAAGGTGCTGCCGAACTTGCCGAGCGCATGCAGCAGGCCGGAGGTCGCCGCAAGCAGCGGGTCGCCGAGCAGCAAGAGCGCGATGCCGAGCCCGATTGCGCCTAGTCCCGAGAGGAAGTCGCCCAGACGATTGAGGGTGGGATCGGGAACATCCGGCTTTGCCCAAGCCCGGTGGTAGGCTTCGCCGCCGCAGAAAAAGACGAGGGTAGCCAAGGTGAGCGCAACAGTGCCATGGCTGCCCGCGAAATAGTCCATCACCGCCGCGATGATGGCGCTTTCCTCATGCTGGCCGACTGGCGCGGCCGCAATTTGGGTTGCAAGACCTACGACGAGGCCAAGCGCGTTGCCACTGTTGTAATAGCCGCCGGGTCCCTTCATGCGGGCACCAAGGGCCGATCTCAAATGTGTGAGCGGAAGAAGGACTGTCCACCCGTTCATCACAGCGCCCCCGCGGCCTGTCCGGCCGCGATCGACACGGCGACGGTCGCATCAGCGGCAGTGGTCATCGCATTCCTCCACCGGACCTGAACTGTTGACGCGGCGTTCGCCTGCCCCGCTTGCCGGCGCTGTCGCGAAGGCAGGGGCAATGTCGAAGCGTTGGTTCGAAGCGGTCCGCAAGGACTCACGTGCCTGCGGCGCTCGGTTCGATCGTGCCACGGAAAGGATCGCACCGAGAATGATCGCTGCTCCCAAGGCGCCCGGCCACGAACTCCGCTCGCCCAGAAAGATCGCCGCGCCCAGCGCCCCGAAGACGCTTTCGGCACTGACGATCACGGCGGCGTGGCTGGCCGGCGTGAAGCGGAGGGCAACCGTCTGTATGCCGAAGGCTACCGCGGTGGAGAAGACGCCGAGTATCGCCAATTCCGGACCGGCTGCGAATGCGGCGGCCAGCGACAGGTTGCCTTGCATTGCCCCGAGCGGCAGGGCGAAGACTGCGGCGCCGAGAAATTGTGCCGCGGCGGCGGTGAACGGCCGCGCATGGGCCTGCATGTGCCGGCCGAGCTCGACCGCCCAGAGCGCATAGCAGGCAGCCGACAGGATGGCGGTGAGATCGCCGCTGCCGAGGCCGCCGATCCCATCCGACAAAAGTAGGGCTCCGACCAGGGTCAGCCCGGCAGCGATCGTGAGGCCCGCTGTCGGACGCTCGCCGACGAGCAACCAGGCGGCCAATGGTGTCATTACGGTTGCCGTGCTCACCAGAAAGCTTGCATTGGTGACCGAGGCTCCGACATAGCAAAGCTGCTGAAGCGTGATGGAGATGGCGAACAGCGCGCCCACCCTGGCCAGGCTCGGAAAATAGCCCGCCCCGATCGCCACTCGCCTTTCGGTCAAGACAAAGGGCAGCACCAGCAGCCCGCCGATCAGGCAACGCAGACTTACCGCGCTCATGGCGTCGAGATGGACCAGCACCGTCTTTTGCGAGACGTTGCCGAAGCCCCACAATGCGGCTGCAAGGAGCAGCAGCAAATTGGCTCTTGTTCTGGACACGCGCCCCCCTTGAACCAAGCATTGCGTTGACTTGGCCGCCTAATTTAGCGAAGTCTAAATGACCTGCCGTCACGGGAGCGCTTGAAGCGCGGTGACGGACGATTGCGGAACGTTAGATTTGCGTTAGAATTTCGTCAGGCTGAGGCAGCAGATGCAAAGTGACGACGGCGGCGCTGCAAATAGAATCTCACTCTTCGGCGGCTTCCGTATTGAAACAACTGGCCCGCTTCGACTGGTCGGGAAACGCGGCCCGGCAATCGTTGCTTATCTGGCCCGATGTCCGGGCATGGCAGCAACGCGGGAGAAACTGGCTGACCTGCTATGGGGCGACAGCGATGGCGAACATTCGCGCAACAGTCTTCGCCAAACCCTCAGCGTCCTGCGCCGCGATCTCTCGGGTGTCGATCTTATCCATTCCACCGGAGAGTTGATCCACCTCAGGCCAGAGGCGTTCCGGGTCGATGTGGAGGAGTTCGAGACGGGTTTATCGGCCCGCTCCGCGCAGGAACTCGAAAAGGCTCTGGCGAACTACACCGGCCCGTTCCTCGACGGTCTCCATGTGGGAAGCAATGGCTTCGACGACTGGGTCGCGTCGGAACGCGACAGGTTGCTCGGTCGTGCGCTTGAATCGTTCGAGAAACTGGCTCGCCTCGTCGACGCTGAAGCGGGCCTCGTCCTGGCCGATCGCGTCCTCGCTATGGATCCGGCGCGGGAAGAATCCTATCGGCTCAAGATGGAATTGCTCCTTGCTTGTGGTCAACGCGACAAGGCGCTCAGGACATACGAGGCTTGCAGAAGCATGCTGAAGAAGGAGTTCGGCGTCGAAGCCGGCCCTGAGACGCGGGCACTATGGCAGTCCCTGCTGCTTGCTTCCGACACGGCGTCACACGCACCGTCGGCAAGTGGTGTTGCGGCCAGCCATCGCCTCGGACACCCCTCCATTGGCGTTGCCGACTTCACCAATCTGACCGGAAAACAAGGCGACAATTTTTTCTCCAAGGGACTGGTCCAGGACATCACGACAGCCCTTTCCGAGGTGGCCGACTATGTCGTGCTCTCCGCGGTTCCCCCGACAGATAAGGTCGGCCTGCGCCAAGAAGGTAACGCGCCGGGAGCGCTGCGGGCACAATATGTGCTCAGCGGCAGCATCCAGAGATCCGGCAATGGGTTGAGGGTGAATATCCAGCTTGTCGATGCCGTCGGCGGTCATCATGTCTGGGCCCAGAAGTTCGACGGCCAGTCCGAGAATGCGCTCGAATTCCAGGACAGGATCGCCCAGTCCGTCGTTCTGGCGGTGATCCTCGAACTTCAACTGACCAACTGGAAGGTCCGCGACAAGAGTCCGCCTGGTCCCCCTGAAGTGCGCAGGTTGGTGAACGAGGCGCTCATGAAATATTTTGAGATGACCCACGACTCGCTGCTGGTCGGGATGGAACTTGCGACGAAGGCGCTCTCGACAGGGCCCGACAACGCCCGTGCGAAGCGGACGCTCTCGATCATGATTTCCATGGGCATCGCGTTTGGCGCGCTGCCCCGCGAGCAGGGCAATATCGAGTATACGCTGGCGCTTGCCGAGGCCGCGGTGCGGGCGGTGCCGGACGATGAAATTGCCCGGTGCATCTTGTCATTTGCTCTCGAAAGTTGCGGTCGTATCGACGAGGCGATCGTCGAATGCCGGCACGCGATCAGCCTCAACCCAAATTATCCGAGCGGCCACGGCGATATTGCGATGCTCTTCGCGCTGCGCGGGCAGGTCAGCGAAGCCGTGCGCGAGGCGAACGAGGCGATCCGGCTGGGAACCCATGACGTCATCGACTACTGGCGTCACCACGGGCTCGTTATGGCGCTGTTTGCCGGCGGAGACGATCAGCGGGCGCTCGAGGTCGCGCGCAAGGTGGTCAGGACAAAGCCGGGCTTCGTTCGTGGCGCGCTTTATTGGGCCGCAGCCGCGGCCGCAACCGGCAATCGCGATGAAGCGTCGCGGGCCATCCATCATTGCCTGTCACAACTTCCGCATCTCAATCTGAGCAATGTCTGCCCTGGCTTTGTGCCGCGCTATGTGAAGGATCATCACCATTCCCGGTTCCTTGAAATGCTGTCGAGGGCCGGTCTTCCCCCGTCCTGAAGCCCCTCGCGTTCGAACGGATTCGGGCGAGACGCTTTCTGCAGGTCGTTCTCCCAAAACCGGAAGCCACTTTTTACGCGACATGCGTTGTTGAAAATCTGGCTACGCGGCTGGATACAGAGAACCCTGGCCTTCCTTCCTCCGCCCGCAAGCCTGCCACAAGCTTGTTGAGGCATGGTCTGGCCAAGGAAAACCGATAAAAGGCGGACTTTCTTGGCGATCTCTCCACCCAGCGACATCGTGATGGATGTTGTCCGAGCAGCCGAGCCGGCGGATCTCGCGGCCGCGCGCGCCGCACTGACCAGGCATGCGGGCGGCGTTGCCGGCAGCTTTTCGGTCGAGGCCGCTTCGGCCGGGACGATGCTGTCGCGCGCCACCGCCGACCAGGCCATGGCGGCCGATCCATCCAAGAAGTTCAAGAAATTCGAAGCCATGGTGCTCCAGACCTTCATCCAGAACATGATGCCCAAGGACACCGAGGGCGTGTACGGCAAGGGCCTGGCCGGCGACATATGGAAATCGCAGCTCGCCGAGCGCGTCGCCGACGTCATGGCCGAGCGTGGTGGCATCGGCATCGCCAAGTCGCTGCTCGCCGACCATTATCTCGAAGGCAAGCGCAAGGTGCCGATCGGCCCGGTCTCCGGCGGGCCTGAAAAGACCGAGATCGACCGGCAGAGCCGTCTGTCCACCTCGCTCGTCCAGGAGCTGCAGCGCAAGGCCGCCAGGTCCATGACCGGCGATGAAACGACCACAAAGACAGACATCAAGATCTAGACTGGGAAACGCCATGGCCGACTTTTCGGAATTCACCGCCAACCTGCCGGCGCGCACGGCCACATCGGAAGCCCCGGTCGCACTCGCGCGGCCCGGAAACCTTGCCGCCATCATCGGCCGCATCGAGGAAGTCGTCGAGCAAGAGACGGCCGGGCTGCGCAGCGACACCGGCTACGACCTCAAGGCATCGAACGCGCGCAAGAGCCGCTATCTCTATGAACTGACCCGTGCCATGCGCGGCGGCAGCGAAGCCGAGTTCCTCGAACAGCACCGCGAAGGCCTTGTCCGGCTTCGCCAGAAGCTTGCGAAGAACGAGGCGGCGATCCTGGCGCATCTGAGCGCCGTCAACGAGGTCGCAGGCCTGTTGCGCACCGCCATCCAGCGCGCCGAAACCGATGGCACTTATTCCGCCGGCGAATTCGGCCGGGCGCGCGGTTAGCGCGCGGTGGTCGCCGGCTCGGGTGCCTGAATGGTCAAGGTCATCGCCATCGCGGTCTGGATCTGCGTCGCCACCCTCGGCGCGGTGTTCTATTCGTTCCAGGCCGCCGGCGAACGCGGCGTCGGCGAAAAGCCGAAGCCGATGCTGGGCGGGCTGGACTACGTCAAGACCGAGGTCATCTCGGTGCCGCTGATCCGCAACGCCAGGATCGACGGCTATTTCCTGACCAAGTTGGTCTACACGGTCGAACCCGAGCAGATCAAGAAACTGTCGATCCCGGCCGAGGCGCTGATCACCGATCAGGTCTATTCCTACCTCTATTCCAATCCGCAGATCGACTTCACCAAGAAGGAGACGATCGATCTCGACGCCTTCCGCGCCGCGATCCGCGATACCGTCAACACACGCGTCGGCGCCACACTGGTGCATGAGGTTCTGGTCGATCAGGTCAATTTCCTGAGCAAGGATGAGATACGCGACAATTGGCTGCGCCGCCGGCAGGAAGCCGGCGCCACGGCGTCCGAGATGACCAAGGCCTTCAAGTCGCATTGAGCCCCCGGCATGCCACTGGCCAGGCACGGTGATCCGGTCCCTCGCCCGGTGCGGCGATAGGAACCAGGCCCTGCAATTCGCGTTGACGTAAACGTCAATCCAAAGCTATATGCGGCAGCGACCGTGACCGCGAAGATGCATGGGTCTCGGGCGGATCATGCCGTGGCGCGACAGATGCAACCAGATAAGCAGATGCAACCGAACAGGCAGATGCAACCAGACAGGAGAATAGCGTGAGCGTTCAGGAGATTGCCGACAAGATCAGGTCGCGCGTGGCCAGCAGCGGGTTCGATCGTTCCGTGAAATTCGACACCGGCGGCGACGGCGTCATCGTCATCGACGGCGCCGATGTCTCGACCGCCGACGGCCCCGCCGACTGCACCATCAAGCTCTCGCTCGACGATCTGGACTCGCTGATATCGGGCGATCTCAACCCGACCATGGCGTTCATGACCGGCAAGATAAAGGTCGAAGGCGACATGTCTGTCGCCATGGCGCTCAGCCAGTTGATCGGCTGAGACAGAAGACCGCCGAGACTGTTCTCGGGACGAAAACGCCGCCGTTTCGGGCGGCGTTTTTCGTTCGTTTGGGGCTCAGCGCCTCAGGCCGCCAGCGTCGGCGCCTTCAGCTTGCGCCCCGCGGCCTTCAGCGTGCCATGGACGCCGTCGAGCGCGCCCTCCACCAGTTCCACCGCGAGCAGCCGATGCCGCTCATACGGGCCCGGCATAGCCAGCGAACCGGTCTTTGCGGCTGAGAAGCCGAAGCGGCCGTAATAGGGCGCGTCGCCGACCAGCAGGATCGCCGCGTGGCCGAGACGCGCGGCTTCGGCGACCGCATGGCGCATCAGCGCCGAGCCGATGCCGGCACTCTTGAGCGAAGGAGCGACCGCCAGGGGCCCAAGCAACAGTGCTGCCGGACCGCCCTCGCCCAGCGTGACGTCCCAGAGCCGCACCGTGCCCATCACGGCGCCCGATGCGTCGCGCGCGACGAAAGCCAGGCCTTCCGAGGGCCGCCGGCCCCGCCGCAGCTTCTCCGACGACTTCGTCTTGCGCTTCGGCCCCATGGCGGCATCGAGCAACGCCTCGCGCGCCGCGATGTCATCAGGCGTTTCGGCAACGATGGCGAAAGCACGGGCACTCTCCCCCCTCGAGGGGGAGATGTCGCCGAAGGCGACAGAGGGGTTCGCCGCGCGTGAAGCGCTAGCCCCATGCGGTCCAAGAGACGTCGAGGCGGCTGAGACAAACCCCTCCGGCCAGTTCGTGACCATCTCCACCTCTGAAGGGGAGATGTCGCGCGCAGCGCCTTCGACAACGAAATTTGCAATGTCCATTTCCGCGATCCATTCACGAGCGGAGACTGTTCCACAGGCGAGCCCGGATGGGCGACAAACGCCCACCTGGGATGATCCGACGGTTCTTTCGAACCGTCAGATCACGTAGGATCGGAGAGGCTCGAAGCCGTTGAAGGCGACCGCCGAATAGGTGGTCGTGTAGGCCCCGGTGCCTTCGATCAGCACCTCGTCGCCGATGGTCAGCGACAGAGGCAGCGGATAGGGCGTCTTCTCATACATCACGTCCGCCGAATCGCAGGTCGGGCCGGCGAGCACGCAAGGCGCGGTTTCCGTGCCGTCATGCGCGGTCACTAGGGGATAGCGGATCGCCTCGTCCATCGTCTCGGCCAGGCCGCCGAATTTGCCGATGTCGAGGAACACCCAGCGCACATTGTCGTTGTCCGCCTTCTTCGAGATCAGCACGACTTCCGACTTGATGACGCCGGCATTGCCGACCATGCCGCGGCCCGGCTCGATGATGGTCTCGGGAATGGCGTTGCCGAAATGCTTGCGCAGCGCCGAGAAGATGGCCTGGCCGTAAGCCTGGGCCGCCGGCACGTCGCGCAGGTAGCGCGTCGGGAAGCCGCCGCCCATATTGACCATCTTCAAGACGATGCCTTCCTCGGCGAGCGTCGAAAACACGGTCTTGGCGTCGGCCAGCGCGCGATCCCAGGCCGTCAGGTCGGTCTGCTGCGAGCCGACATGGAACGACACGCCATAGGCGTCGAGCCCGAGCGCCTTGGCATGGCGCAGCACGTCGACAGCCATCGCAGGCACGCAGCCGAACTTGCGCGACAGCGGCCATTCGGCGCCCTCGCCATCGGTCAGCACGCGGCAGAACACGCGGGCGCCTGGAGCGGCGCGGGCGATCTTCTCGACCTCCTCGACGCAATCGACGGCGAACAGCTTGATACCGAGCTGGTAGGCGCGCGCGATGTCGCGCTCCTTCTTGATGGTGTTGCCGAAGGAGATGCGGTCCGCCGGCGCACCGGCGTCCATCGCCATCTCGACTTCGGCAACGGAAGCGGTGTCGAAGGACGAGCCCATCGCAGCAAGGAGGCGCAGGATTTCCGGCGCCGGGTTTGCTTTCACCGCATAGTAGATCCTGGAATCGGGCAGCGCCTTCTCGAAGGCGCGGAAATTGTCGCGCACGACATCAAGGTCGACGACGAGGCAAGGACCGGTCGGACGTCGGGTGGCGAGGAAGTCGAGGATGCGCTGCGTGGCCATCGGGTTTCTCCATCACGCCTTTCGGCGCGCACAAGGGTGCGGACGCGGGCTGTCGGCCTCGCGAACACGCGGTGGACAAAGGCGGGACGGAAATCCATGGAACCAGCCGGTGGAGACCCCGGAACCATGAAACGCCGTCTCGCGGCGATGAACCTTGGCCTTGCCCGGCTTCGGTTCGCTTTGTCTGCCTTGGCTTGGACTGGGAGAACCCCGTTCCGCACTGCCGGCAATGATGGTGTGCCTCTTCAGTAACCCCGGTCTTTGGACAACCGGCAGAGAACCAGAAAGGCCCGCACCGTCGTTGCTTCAAGGTGTCCTCGGTCTGGCGGTTGGCCGCTAAACCGACTGGAGGGGTTGGCTCCAGTTACCTTACCGATTTCCCTCACCATTCAGAGGGTCGGCGGACACCCACAGGCACGTGCGACTTTGGGCAAGCGCGATATAGGGGCAGAGAGATTCACAATCAATAAAAATCGTATCGCAGGTTGTAAAAATTCCGGCATCGAACAATGTTGGTTTCACCGTATCCGGATATCGAACGATGACAGGCACGCACGCCCCTCTCGACGCCCTTCGGCACCCTCGCAAGCTATCGGTGGTCGGGCCTGTCGCTGGCCCTTCCGGCGGCGACATTGCCCTGATACGGCTCGGCCGAAATCTCGATGCCGCACGAAAGGCCTGATTCATGGACACACTGACCCGCATGCGCGCCTTCATCGACGTGGTCGAGGCCGAGGGCTTTTCGGCGGCGGCGCGCAAGATCGGCCGCTCCAAGGCGCTGCTGTCGAAATATGTGCGCGAGCTGGAGGACGAGCTCGGCGCGCTGCTGCTCAACCGCACCACCCGCCAGTTCTCGATGACCGAGGCCGGCCACACCTATTATCGCCGCGCCTCCGAGATCGTGCGCGAGGTCGACAGTCTTGCCGACGCCGTGCGCGAATCCTCCGGCGATGTGCGCGGCAGGATCAAGCTGTCTGCGCCGCGCACCTTCGCCGACGCGCCGATCGGCCAGTCGCTGATCGACTTCGCCAAGCAATATCCCGACATCGTGCTCGACATCCAGCTGGACGACCGCTTCGTCGACCTCGTCGAGGAAGGCTTCGATCTCGCGGTGCGCATCTCGCGCCTGGAGAACTCGTCGCTGATCGCCAGGCGTCTGGCGCCGTTCTCGACGCGGCTGTGCGCATCTCCCGAACTCATCGCAAAACATGGCATGCCGGTACGGGCGCAGGATCTCGGCCGCATGCCCTGCATCGTCGACACCAATGGCCGCGGCTTGAACAACTGGCAATTCAAGGGAGACGGCGAGGATACGGTGAGCGTCTCGGTCTCCGGCCCGATCGAAGTCAACAGCCCGATGGCGGCACGGGCTGCTGCCCTGTCGGGGTTGGGATTTGCCATCCTGCCGGATTTCATCGCCGTGCCGGATATTGCGAGCGGCCGGCTGGTGACGGTGCTGGATGACCGCACCCTGTCGGGTGCCGGCATTTTCGCCGTCTATCCGCACCGGCGCTATTTGCCCGCCAAGGTGCGTGTCTTCGTCGATTTCCTGGTCCAGTGGTTCAGGACGCGCGAAACCGCATGACCGCCTTCAATTGCGGCGCGGTCCCATTTTCGCCCCCTTTCTGGTAACTGTCCACTTCTCTCCGAAGCCAAGGGAATCGCGACCGCGAATGCATCTGAAACGGCACGCAATCATGCTGGCTTCGGCCCTGGCGGCGACATTGGCCGCCGTTGGACCGGCCGAGGTGCATCCGCACGTTTTCGCCGAGGCCCGCCTCGACGTGATCCTCTCCCCGGATCACCAAAGCGTGAAAGCGCTGCGCCATCTCTGGCGCTTCGATGATCTGTTTTCCAGCACTGTCATGATGGAGTTTGACAAGAATTCCGACCTGAAGCTTGACGACAAGGAGTTGAAGGAGGTCGCGGACACGGTCCACGCCTCGCTGGCCGAATTCAACTACTTCCAGCTCGTCACCCAGGACGGCAAGGACGTGCCGATGACGCCGCCGCCGCATCTGATGGCCAATTTCGACAACGACCAGCTGATCATCCTGTTCGAGTCCGAACCAAAGGCGCCGATCAAGCTCACCGGCAAGATCGATATCGGCGTCTACGATCCGACCTTCTACACGGCGATCGACTTCACCGAGGACGCCAACATCACGGTCGAGGGCCTGCCCCCGAACTGCACCGACAAGGTGGTCCGCCCCGACCCGGATGAGGCCATCAAGGAAAACCAGAAGACCCTGACGGACGCCTTCTTCAACGACCCGACAGGCACCGACATGAGCAAGATCTTTGCCACCAAGCTCGAACTGACCTGTCAGCCAGAAGGATGAACCCGGTGATGAGACCATCCCTGCGTTTGGCATTCGGCCTGTTGGCCATCAGCTTCGCGATGGTGCATTTCGCCGGCTCGGCTCATGCCCAGAGCTCGCTCGGCATCGGCGTCAACGATGGCATGGCGCCGACCACCGGCCCGTTCGCCCACATCCTGATGTGGATCAATCTGCGGCAGCAGGAATTCTATCGCGCGCTCGCCACGGCGATGAAGGCGATGCGCCAGGACAACAGCAAGCTCTGGGTGCTCATCGGCCTGTCCTTCGCCTACGGCATTTTCCACGCCGCCGGCCCCGGCCACGGCAAGGCGGTGATCTCGTCCTACATGGTCGCCAACGAAGTGGCGCTGCGGCGTGGCATCCTGTTGTCGTTCGTCTCGGCCCTGCTGCAGGGCCTGACCGCGGTCGCGGTCATGGCAGTCGCCTATTTCGTCCTGCGCGGCACCGCCGTCTCGATGACCGACGCGGCCTGGTTCATGGAGATCATGAGCTTCGTCTTCGTCACCCTGTTCGGCGCCTGGCTGCTGTGGCGCAAGCTCGGCCCCTCCGTCCTGCGCCTGTTCGGCAGAGGTCCCGCCTACAGCCTGTCGGCGGCTCACGCGGGGCATTCCCATGCGGGCCATTCGCATGCCGGTCATACAGGTCACACGGGCCATTCGCATGCCGCTCACAGCCATTCGGCGAACGCGCTGCATGGGCATGAACATCACGACCATGGGGATGACCATTCGCACGATCACCATGACCACGGCGCGCATGACCATCACCACGATCATGGCGCGCACGATCACGCGCACGCGGCGGGCGAGGTCTGCGAGACCTGCGGCCACTCGCATGCGCCAGATCCGGCGCTGCTGTCCGGCGACCGCTTCGACTGGCGCACCGCCTGGACGGCGGTGGCCGCGGTCGGTATCCGCCCCTGCTCCGGCGCGCTGATCGTGCTCAGCTTCGCCCTGCTCAATGGCCTGTGGCTCGGCGGCCTGCTGTCGGTGCTGGCGATGTCGATCGGCACCGCCATAACCGTCTCGGCGCTGGCCACGATCGCGGTGACCGCAAAGAACTGGGCGGTGTATTTCGCCGGCGACGGCCGCATGGGCAACCGCATCCATTCGATCGTCGAGATCGGCGGCGCCGCCTTCGTGTTCCTGTTCGGACTGCTGCTGCTGTCGGCGAGCCTGACGGGTGGCGTTTGACCCGGAAGTAGCGCCCCAAGGTGTGTTGAGATTCAGGTCAGGCCGTGCCGAGAACGGTTGATATCGAGAACCGGAGCGGAGCGTACTTAAAGTACGTGAGCACCGGAAGCGCAGGTATCAGCCGTTCGCAGGCCGGCATCACCTGAATATCAATACACCTTGCCGCCGAGTTCATCCTCGATATGAGCGCGGATAATCTCGTCAAAGCTCTTCTCGGCACTGAAGCCGAGTTCCCTTGACCGCCGCGCCTCGAACCGCGTCGGCCAGCCCTTGACGATCGCCCAGATCGTCTCGTCCGGCTCCTCGCGGATCAGGCTCACCGCCTTCGGCCCGGCGATGCGTTCCAGCGCCTCGATCTGCTCGCCGACGGTGACGGCGACGCCTGGCATCGTCAGGTTGCGGCGCGGCCCGACGGCGGCGCCGTCGATCCCGGCCGCATGGATCAGGAAATTCACCGCCGAGCGTGGGCTGGCGTGGGTATGGACGACGGTGCGCGGCACCGGCAGGATCGCCTCCTGACCGTTCAGCGGCTCGCGGATGATGCCGGAGAAGAAGCCGGAGGCCGCCTTGTTCGGCTTGCCCGGCCGCACGCAGATGGTCGGCAGCCGGATGCCGATGCCGTCGAAGAAGCCGCGCCTGGAATAGTCGGCCAGCAGCGCCTCGCTCATCTGCTTCTGCGTGCCGTAGGAGGTCAGCGGCGTAGTGTGGAATTCATCGGGAATGACGTCCGGGAACGGCGCGCCGAACACCGCGATCGACGAGGTGAACACGACGCGCGGCGCAAACCCAGCCAGGCGGACGGCATCGAACAAGGCGCGCGTGCCGTCGAGATTGACGCGGTAGCCGAGATCGAAATTGGCTTCCGCCTCGCCCGATACGATGCCGGCGAGATGGAACACGACGTCGGGCCGCGACGCGACCAGCCTCTCGGCGGCGCCCGCCTCGGCGAGATCGCCGGTATGGCTGTGGATGCTGACGCCATCGATGGCCGGCGCCTGTGGCGGTACGATGTCGTGCAGGTCGAGCGCGGAGATCTTCTGGCCGCGCAGCCTGCCGTCCTTTGCCAGCCGTGCAATGAGCTTGCGGCCGACCATGCCGGCGGCGCCCGTGATCAGAATGCGCATGTCGAACTTCCCTTATTTGCTCTGATTTTTGCGTTGGCTGCGCGCGCGCAGCCAGAACACCAAGAAAAACGCCAGCACGAACGCGGTGCCGAAGATGCCGGCGAGCACGGTCGAAAGGCCGCCGAGGGCCAGCATGATGTTTGGCAGGAAATAAACGGCAATGCCGAACAGCAGCATGATCGACAGCGCGGCGATGGCGGCGTTCTTGGTATCGCGATCCATTATGCTGTCCCGGCGTGGCCAGGGGTCGTCGAGCTCGGATTCAAGGCGCTTGGGTTCCCTGCGTCAGTGATGGTGGCCATGATGCAAAGCCGCGTCATGCCCCTGGTGGTGATCATGGTCATGACCATGGTCGTGCTCGTCGCCGTCGTCGGCGCACTGGCCGAATTCAGGTTCCACCGTGGCATGGCTGATGCCATGCTCCGACGCAAGCCGCTTCTTGATCGCGCTGACCGCCTTGTGCGCGTCCACGCCCTCGTTGAGGCAGGCATGCAGCGTCGCCATGCTGCTGGTGCCGTCGATCGACCAGATATGCATGTGGTGCACCTCGCGCACCCCCTGGACCGTCGTCGCGATGTCGCTGGCGATCAGGTCCCGGTCGAGGCTCGGCGGCACCCCTTCGAGCAGGACGTGGGCGGCCGCGCGCATCAGCGACCATGCCGTGGACAGGATCAGCAGCGAGACCAGCACCGACAGGATCGGATCGATCGGGGTCCAGCCGGTCGCCAGAATGACGATCGCCGCCACGATTGCCGCGGCCGAGCCGAGCAGGTCGCCGAGCACATGCAGTATGGCGCCGCGCATGTTGAGGCTCTCACGGTCGCCGCCATGCAGCACCAGGAAGGAGCCGATGTTGACCAGCAGGCCGAGGATCGCCACCACCAGCATCGGCCCGCCCAGCACCGGCGCCGGCGTCTGCAGGCGCTCCCACGCCTCGTAGACGATCCACAGCGCGATGACGAAGATGGCGATGCCGTTGGTGTAGGCCACCAGCGTCTTGACCCGGCCGAAGCCATAGGTCAGGCGGACGGTCGCCGGCCGGTCCGCAAGATGAAACGCGTACCAGGCAAGGCCGAGCGCAATGGCGTCGGCAAGCATGTGGCCGGCATCGGCCAGCAGCGCCAGCGAGCCGGTGAAAAGACCGCCAAGCGCCTCCGCCACCATGAAGCCCGCCGTCAGGCAGGCCGCGATCAAAACGCGCTTCTTGTCGGTCGAGCCATGACTATGCGCGCTGTGGCCGTGCCCGCTGTAGCCGTGCCCGCTGTGGTCGTGCCGGCTGCCGTCGTGCCGGCTGTCGTCGTCACTGTGCGCCAATGGCAAACTCCCATGCCCGGATTCAGCTCAAGCGCCGAATTCCGCGCGAAAATCCTCGAGCCGTCGTTTCTGCTGGCCGGCACCGTCGAAATTGGCCGGATCGAGCCACGCCTCGTAGGCTTTGCGCAAGGCCGGCCATTCCTTGTCGATGATCGAATACCATGCGGTGTCGCGGTTTTCACCCTTGACGATCAGGTGCTGGCGGAAAATGCCCTCGAACTTGAAGCCGAACCGTTCCGCTGCGCGCTTCGACGGCTCGTTGCGGTTGTTGCATTTCCATTCGTAGCGGCGATAGCCGAGCTCGTCGAAAATGTATTTCATGAACAGGAATTGCGCCTCGGTCGCCGCCGGCTTGCGCGCGATGAGCGGCCCCCAATAGATGTTGCCGATCTCGATGACGCCATAGGCCGGATCGATGCGCATCAACGTCTGGCGCCCGGCGACCTTGCCGCTCGGTTTGTCGATGACGGCGAAGAACAGCGGATCCTCGCTCGCCTCCACCTTGTCCAGCCAAGGCTGGAAGGCGGCGCGGGTTTCCGGCGGATAGTCGGGCAGCCAGGCGAAGCGGCCATCGACGTCGGCCACGGAAGACGCTTCATAGAGGCCATCGCCATGCTTCGCGGCGCTCAGCGGCTCAAGCCTGACATAGCGGCCCTCCAGCACCTTGCGCTCCGGGCGCGGACGCGGTTGCCAGTCCTTGAGATTTTCCGACACCGAAAGCTCCAATCCGTTTGACTTTTGCGGGCCGAAGCTCACAAAAACGCAACCGCATAGCAAGAACCACACGGACGGGAAAAATGCTCCACACGATTTCGGCCTTCGATCGTCTCGGCGAGGAAAACGCCTTCGCCGTGCTCGCGAGGGCCACGGCACTCGCCCAACAAGGCCGCGACATCGTCAATCTCGGCATCGGCCAGCCCGACTTCAAGACGCCGCAGCACATTGTCGAGGCGGCGATCAAGGCGCTGCGCGACGGCCACCACGGCTACACGCCGGCGAACGGCCTGTTGGCGACGCGCGAGGCGGTGGTGCGCCGCACGCTGACCACGACCGGGGTCGAGGTATCGCCCGAGGCGGTGATGATCCTGCCCGGCGGCAAGCCGACCATGTTCGCCGCCATCCTGATGTTCGGCGAACCTGGCGCCGAGATCCTCTATCCCGATCCCGGTTTTCCCATCTACCGCTCGATGATCGAGTTCACCGGTGCGGCACCCATCCCCGTGCCGATGCGCGAGGAGAACGGCTTTGCCTTCTCGGCCGATGAGACGCTGGCGCTGATCACCTCGAAGACGCGGCTCCTGATCCTCAATTCGCCGGCCAACCCGACCGGCGGCGTCACGCCGCGGGCCGAGATCGAGAAGCTGGTCAAGGGACTGGAGGCACATCCGCAAGTGGCCATCCTCTCCGACGAAATCTATGACGTGATGACCTATGATGGCGAAAAACACTGCTCGCTGCTCGAGTTTCCCGAAATCCGCGACCGGCTGATCGTGCTCAACGGCTGGTCGAAGACCTGGGCGATGACCGGCTGGCGCATGGGCTGGTCGATCTGGCCGAACGGCGACAAGGGCGCCCATCTCTACGACAAGGTGCGCAAGCTGGCGGTCAATTGCTGGTCCTGCGTTAACGCGCCCAGCCAATTCGCCGGCATCGCCGCCATAGACGGCCCGCAGGACGACGTCGAAAAGATGATGCGCGCCTTCGATCGCCGCAGGAAGATCGTGGTCGAGGGACTGAACGCCCTGCCAAACATATCCTGCATCACGCCCAAGGGCGCCTTCTATGCCTTCCCCAACGTGTCGAAGACCGGCTGGAAGGCGAAGCAACTGGCCTCCGCCCTGCTCGACGACGCCGGCGTGGCACTGATCGGCGGCCCCGATTTCGGCATTCTCGGCGAGGGCTATGTCAGGCTCTCCTATGCCAATTCCGAGGAGAACATTTTGCGCGCGCTGGACAGGATCGGAGCGTTCCTGGCCAAGTGAGGCCTCCGGCGTTCGCCGCGAGTCCGCATCGATTGCCGCTGGCGGCATGGCAATGTCATGATGCGTCGGGAGGCGCAAGGCCAAAGACTGTGCCTGCGTGCGGGGAGCCGCTACGATCGTTGGATCAGGATCGAAATGGGGTGCCTCGATGTTTTATGCAATTCTTGCCTATCACGTGGAAGACGCGATCAAGGCACTGACGCCGCAGGAAGATGCGGCACTGATGACCGACCTGCTCAAGATCCACGACGGGCTCTATGCGAACGGCAGCCTCGGCCCCTCGGCGCGGCTTGGAGCGACCCAGTCGGCCTGCACCTTGCGCGGACCCGGCGACGGGATCGTCATCGACGGCCCCTTCGCCGAGACCAAGGAACAGCTTCTCGGCCTCTATGTCGTCGATTGCGCCAAGCGCGATGACGCGATCGCCATCGCGCGCGATCTGCGCCGCGTCAACCCGACCGCCGTCTACGAGATCCGCCCGATCGCGCTCTATCTGCCGGGCGTGGCGCTGGCGGGGGCCTAAGGCAACTCCAGAAAAAGTGCGTAGAGGTTTTCCCGGGAAAAGCGCGTAGCGCTTTCCCTTGGGAATTGCGCAAAAATAAAGGCTTCGTCAGCCTCTGCCCACGAACGGCATCTTGGTCGCCATCACGGTCATGAACAGCACATTGGCCTCGAGCGGCAGGCTGGCCATGTGGACGACGGCGTCGGCCACGTGCTGGACGTCCATCACCGCTTCGGCGGCAATGGAGCCGTTGGCCTGTGGCACGCCGACCGTCATCGGTTGCGCCATGTCGGTCAGCGCATTGCCGATGTCGATCTGGCCGCAGGCAATGTCGTAGGGGCGGCCGTCGAGCGCCAGCGTCTTGGTCAGCCCAGTGATGGCATGCTTGGTCGCGGTATAGGGCACCGATCCCGGGCGCGGCGCGTAGGCCGAGATGGAGCCGTTGTTGATGATGCGGCCGCCCATCGGTTTCTGCTTGCGCATGGCGCGGAAGGCCGCGCGGGCGCACAGGAACGAACCGGTGAGGTTTACGCCCACAATATCGTTCCACACCTCGACCGGGATCTCGTCGATCGGCGCCGACTTGTAGCCCATGCCGGCATTGTTGAAGAGCAGGTCGACGCGGCCGAACGCCTCCGCCACCGTCTCGAACAAATCATCGACCTCGCCGGGCTTGCTGATGTCGCAGGCGACAGCCAGTGCCTTGGCATCCGTCTGCCCGGCCGCGGCGATCGCCTCGTCCAGCACCCCCTTCCGGCGTCCGCAGAATACGGTGTTCCAGCCGGCTTTGAGCAGCGCGGTGGCGACGCTCTTGCCGATGCCCGTGCCGGCGCCGGTGACGATGGCGGTTTTTTCGGTCATGGCAGATATCCTCCGGCTGCGCCGCATTTGGCTCGACTGATTTTCAGGTGGTCCAGGGGCAAAAGGCATCGCAAATGACGGCGGCGATGGCAAGCGGGACGCTGGTATCCAGGGCAACGAATCCAAGCTGACAGGTCTCTTCGGGCCTTCGACCCCGCGCTGTCGAGGGAGCAATTGAACGGAAAACCCGCCTGTGCGGCGGGTCCCTGGCGCAACTCAGCACCATAACCAAATATCTACCATAGTTGCCTTCACCCAGTCAAGGAAAAAATTCCTATCAAAGGTTCGGAGCCTGGCCGGGTGCCGAAAAGTACAACTCATCTTGGGAGAAGCCCGGAGGGCCGACAAAAAGGGCGGTCATTGGCGACCGCCCTGATCTGGACCGGACTTGGGAGGAGGAAAGCCGATCCGACTGTCTAGAATCATGCGCTTCCTGGGTTAACGAGAGGTTAACGCCACGAAGGCCCGCCTGTTCCGTTTTGGCCTACCAGCGTGGATTGGGTGAGGTCCCGGCCTTGGCAGCCGGCACTTTGACCGCCGAAACCGTTGCCTCGACATGGTCGATCAGCGCATCCGGCAGGCCGAGCCGGCCCGCGAGGAGATCGAGATAGCCGCGCTCGGCGCGTGTGTCGGGATCGATTGTAAGGCGCGACGCGGTGTAGAGCTCAAGCTTCTGCGCGTCGGTCTTGGCGCCGGCCACCAGCGTGTCGAGGTCGAGCGGGCTCTCCAGCTCCGCCAACAGGAATTTTTCCGCATCGGATCCGATCCCCGCGAGGCTCAGCTTGCCGGCGATCTTCTTGCGCTCCTCATCGTCGACATGGCCGTCGGCCTTGGCCGCCGAGATCATCGCCCGCACCAGGGTCAGCGTGAATTCGTCCTCGCCCTGCGGCGCTTGCGACGGGTGGAACGCAGTGTCCTTCGGCGGCGGCAGCAATTCCGGTTCGCCGGCCGCCGGCGCCTGCTCGGGTGCATTGCCGGCCTTGTAGTTCTGGTAGGCCTTGTAGGCGAGGCCACCGATCGCTGCCAACCCGCCGAGCTTGACGGCGGCACCGGTGACCTGGCGCCCGGCGCCGGTTCCAAGCAGCACCGCGGCCAGCGCGCCCGCCGCAAGAGGATTGTCCTTGGCCATCTGCACCGCCTGTCCGGCCTTGTCGCGGACCGTGCCGCCGGTGCCGGGAATTTGCGAGCCGAGCAGATCGTCGAGAAGCTTCTTGGGATCGAACATCAATGCCTCCAGGATTGCCCGGCCGAACGGGCAGGTTTCGAACGCCGAAGACGTAGGTCCCGAAACCTGGCATTGCAATGACGGGCGGCCGCTTTGCCCCGGCCCAGGCGCCTTGATCAGGACCCGATATGCGGTCCCCTGCCCCGCGCCTGCGCCAGATCGACCTGCCGCTGGCGCTCGGCATAGCGCTGGCGGTCGTCGTCCGACCGAGCGTCGAAACAATGCGGGCAGGAGACGCCGGCGGCAAATTTCGGCGATGTCAGCTCGTCCAAGGTCAGTGGATGCCGGCAGGCGCGGCACAGCTCGGCATCGCCCTCGGCGAGGCCGTGCGACACCGAAACCCGTTCGTCGAAGACGAAGCATTCGCCTTGCCACAGGCTGTCTTCGGCCGGTACCTCTTCGAGATATTTCAGGATGCCGCCCTTGAGATGGAACACCTCCTCGAAGCCGAGCGACCTGACATAGGCCGTCGCCTTTTCGCAGCGTATGCCGCCAGTGCAGAACATGGCGACCTTGCGGCCTTCCAGTTCCGCGCGGTGCTCTTCCACCCAGGCCGGGAATTCGCGAAAGCTCGCGGTCGCCGGATCGATGGCGCCCTTGAAGGTGCCGATCGACACTTCGTAGGCGTTGCGCGTGTCGATGACGATCGTGTCGGGTTGGGAAATCAGCGCGTTCCAATCGGCCGGCGCGACATAGGTGCCGGCACTCTTCGCCGGGTCGATGTCTTCGACACCCATGGTGACGATCTCGCGCTTCAGCCGCACCTTCATGCGGTGGAAGGGCGTTTGCGCGGCGCTGCTGTATTTCACCTCGAGGCCGGACAGCCCGTCGATGGCTTCGAGATGTTCGATCAGTTCGGCAATCGCCGCATCGCTGCCGGCGACCGTGCCGTTGATGCCTTCATGCGCCAGAAGCAGCGTACCCCTGATGCCGCGCCCACAGCAGAAGGCAGCCAGTGGCGCTCGCAGCGCCTGGAAGGCGTCGAGCCGGGCAAATTTGTAGAGCGCGGCGACGCGGACAGGCTGGGATGGCGCGGACGGTGTCATTGCCAGAGCAACTAGACGCTCGTAAAAGCCGTTTCAAGGTGAAACGGGTTTGACGGCCTGTCAGGCCCTGTTCCGGAAGAGCCCGTAAGCTACCCGGCGTGCGTGACATCACGACACGCCCGGTTGCGTGGACAGGAAAATATCCGTTTGCTAATCGGTTGAATTGACAACGATATGGAGAAGAAGATGCCCAGCAAGACCGAAAAACTCCTGTCGTTGCTCAACGGTCAGCCGGTCATCCCGGTGCTGAAGATCACTGATCTTGCCAATGCGGTGCCGTTGGCCCGCGCTTTGGCGCGCGGCGGCCTGCCGGCGATCGAGATCACGCTCAGGACCGCGGATGCGCTGGAAGCGATCCGCCGCGTGGCCGGCGAGGTCGAGGAAGCCATCGTCGGTGCCGGCACCATTCTGGATGCGCGCCAGTTTGACGAGGCGGCCGCCGCCGGCTCGCAATTCATCGTCAGCCCGGGCATAACCCGCGAGCTTCTGGCCGGCGCCGCCGACAGCGAGGTTCCGCTGCTGCCCGGCGCCATCACCCCCGGCGAGATCATGGCCGCGCGCGAAGCAGGCTTGCGCTTCCTGAAGTTCTTCCCGGCCGAGCAGTCGGGCGGCATCGCCTCGCTGAAGGCATTCGCCTCGCCGCTCGCCGATGTGAAATTCTGCCCGACCGGCGGCATCACCGGCAAGAACGCGGCCGACTATCTCAGCCTGCCCAATGTCATCTGCGTCGGCGGCTCCTGGGTTGCCCCCGACGACATGGTCAAGGCCGGCAGGTGGGACGAGATCGAAGCTCTCGCACGCGCCGCGAGCAAGCTCGCCGGATAAGCGCTTTCGCGTTCACCAGCGCAGCGGGCCATTCTCGTCGAAATAGCCGGCGGTCGGACCATCGGCATCGAGCGTCGCCAGGCGCACGATGATCTCGGCTGCCTGCTGCACCGTGCGACCGCCCCTGTGCCCGTTGAGATCGGTCGCGGTGTAGCCGGGAGCAGCGGCATTCACCTTGATGCCGCGCGGCGCGAGCTCCCTGGCGAACGCCACCGTGATGGCGTTGAGCGCCGTCTTGGAGCTGCCATAGCCCATTATGTTGGGCGACTGGTTTTCGCCTGTTGCGTCCTGCGCGCGGGCGATCGAGCCGATATAGCTGCTCACCATGACGATGCGGCCGGCGGGCGATGCCAGCAGAAGCGGCAGGAATGCCTGGGTGACGCGGACCGGGCCGAAGACGTTGACATCATAGGTGGCCTTGATGTCGGCGATATTCTCCCGGCTCGGCGGCAACTCATACCGCCCGTTCGAGCCGAGCGCGTCGACATATCCAGGAGCAATGCCGGCATTGTTGACCAGCACGTCGAGGCTGGCTACCCGCGCCGCGACGGTCCTGGCGGCGGCCGCCGCGCTTTCGTCATCGACGACGTCGAGTTCGAGCCACTCGACGTCGAGCCCTTCGCTGCGCAGCGCCTGTGCCGCTGCGGTGCCGCGTGCGGCGTCGCGGGCGCCGAGCCAGACCTTGAATCCCGTTGCCGCCAGGCGCCGTGCGGTCTCCAGGCCGATGCCCTTGTTGGCGCCGGTCACCAGTGCGCGCTTCGATGTCGTCATATCCAAATCTCCTTTGTGGAGGCCTGACGCCTGTCGCCTGGAAGTGGCCCGGTCCGGGAAAACGACATGCATAAAACAAAGGCCCAAGACGCGTCGCCAAACGCGACGCGCCTTAGAGATGGCGGATTGCGGCCCGCCTCGCGCGCCGAAAACTCTCTTGCTCTTGCCTGATCCTCTCACCTGGTTGCGCGGCCCACGCGGATCGGCAATGCTGAAACGATGAGAGAGGCGCTGCTGGAATTGATCGCCATCGCAGGCCGCCATGCGCATGGGCGGCGGACAAGGACGGCGATCCCTCGCGTTACGATCGGCCGCAGCGAGGTCCCGACGCCGCCGATGCCCGAGCTTTGTCAGCCGACGGCGCTGTTCGTGCTGCAAGGCACGAAATCGGTGCTGATCGGCGAGCGCACGCTTCGTTATCAAGCCGGCAGCTATTTCGTCTACGCGGTCGAGACACCCGCCACCAGCCAGCTGATCGAGGCGAGTATCGCGCATCCCTATGTGGCCATCGGTTTCGCCCTCGATGTCAAGGCGATCGCAGCCCTGCTCATCGAGCACGAACCGGCCGTCGGTGGCGACGATTTCATGACCTACCTGGCCAATGACGACCTGCTCGACGCGTGGCGCCGGATGCTGCGGCTGCTCGACAGGCCCGCCGAGATTCCCGTGCTCGCTCCCCTGCTCGAGCGCGAGATATTGTTTCGCCTGTTGCAAGGCCCGCAAGGCGCGAAGTTGCGCCAGCTCGCCGGCGCCGACAGCCGCTTGTCACAGATCCGCCGGGCGACCGCCTGGATCCGGGCTCACTATGACGAGCCTATCGAGGTGCGGCGGTTGGCCGAGCTCGCCAATATGAGCAGCGCTGCGTTTCATCGCCACTTCAAGGCGGCGACGGCGATGAGCCCGATCCAGTACCAGAAGCAGGTCCGCCTGCTGGAGGCCCGCCACCTGCTGCTGGCCCAGCCGGGAAACGCCGCGCGGGTTGCCTTTACCGTGGGCTATGAAAGCGCTTCGCAGTTCAGCCGGGAGTATGCGCGTCAGTTCGGGTTGCCGCCTGCACGCGATGCCGCGCGGCTTCTGGCGCGGGGCGAAGCGGCCGCGCTGGACATCGACTGAACCATCCCGGGCGGCACGAAAAAGCCCGGCCGGCTTGCGCCGATCGGGCTAGTCTGGTGCCATGATAGTCAGTGGTGTCTTGGCGGTCAGTTGCAGACCCTGACCTTCTCGACCGCCTTGTGGCGATGCTTCCAATGCGTGACCATCTTGGTCCGGCAGTGATGCTTGCCATTTTTGATGATCACGGTTTCGGCTTGCGAGGGAGCAAAAGCCGCCGATGCCGCCACCAGCGCCAGGACGGATGCCAACAGGATCTTCTTCATGAATATCCCCGGGGTTGGAACGCAGCCATTCTAGCCGGGAAACAGGCAGCTTTTACCTTTTCACGAGAAGTTCAGGCACCCGTGATCCCGCGGGGCCGGGGCCGGCTTCATGCATGCCGGTTGTGCCCGCACACAGCCGGCTGACAACGAAAAGCCGCGCCGGTTGCCCGGCGCGGCTTTCGGAATGCCCGGTCTTTACTTCGTCTGGAAGCGCGCGACGGACAGGAATTTTACGGCATTGCCGGTGAAACGGTTGGCATCCGCCATCTGGTCTCCCTGCTGGAAGCCGGCCGTGTAGACCTCGCTCGGCGGCGTGTGGACCACGTTGTAGGCGTAACCCGGCGCCGTCGTGGCGCTCGAAACCGTCGCGACATTCTCGCCGCTGGTCAGCGCCCAGCGGGCGGCCTGCGGTGCGGCGGCAACCACGATGGCCTTGGGACCGGGTTTCAGGTCGCGGGCGGTGGCTCTGGCCTCCTTGCGGGTCGTCTTCACGCCGGCGCCGATCGCGGCGACCGGATCGGAACCGGCAGCGCGGGCGACGACGGCCTCGCGCGGCGATGCGGCATCGACGCCGGACGGGTCGTTGAAAGCCGAACGAGGCTCGGACAACGACGCAACCCGATAATAGTCAGCCTGCACGGGAAGCGCCTCGGCCTCGTCGAGCACGGCCTTGACCGCATCGGGCTTGACCGCATCGGGCTTGGCCGCATCGATATTGGTCATATCCGGCCGCGCGCTCGGCAGCACCGAGAAGGCATCGGTCGCGGTCTTGCCACGCTCGGCCGTCTCGGCCAGCGCCATCAGCACATCCTTGCTGGGCGCAGGCGCCAGCACCGCCGGCAACGTGTGTTCGGGGCGCCATGTCGGCAAAGGTATGTTGTTGGCGGCAACCTGCGCTGCATCGGCGGCGACCGCCGAGGGATCAGCCTTGCCGAAAGGCATATTCGCCGGCGTCTGCACGGTTGCCACGGTCTGTTCGGTGCTGGCCGTCGCATCCGCCATGCCGAAGGGAACATTTTCAGGCGGCTGCGCGCCGACATCGACTTTCGGCCGCGGCGCGAAATCGGGCAGCGGGATGCTGCGTGCCGGCAACGCCGCGATGATCGTCTCGGGCGTATCCTTTTCCGGCTCCGGGGCCTGCTCCTCGGCGACCTGCGGGATCTCGGCGCGCTTGGCGTTCTCGGGCGCCACGATCGCGATCCCCGGCAGGGTGCCGCTCTTGGCGGTGCTCGCCGGTACCGGCTTCACGCTTCTCGGCTTCGGCGCCGGCTCTGCCGATGCGACATCGGCGCTGTCGTCGGCCTCGTCGTCGCCGCCGCCGAAGAAGGCAGCCAGGAGTCCGCCGGACCTTTTGGAACCACCGCCGGCGCTGGCCAGCTCGATGGCGGCGCCGCCGGAGCCCTTGCGTGCCTTGTATGAGGCAAGCGCCTGCTCAAAGCCAGGCAGCGGCCGGCCGTCGCTCGGCACGTGCAGCGTCTTGCCGTTCGGGAACAGGCTCACCAGTTCCTGTCGGCTGATGCCGGGCCAATGGCGCACATTGCCGACATCCATGTGGACGAACGGCGAACCGGATCTCGGATAGTAGCCGACGCCGCCGCCCTGCATCTTGAGCCCGATATTGCGCAGCTTCTTCAGCGGCACGCCCGGAATGTAGAAGTCCATCGCCTTGCCGAGCATGTGCTGGCTCTTCTCGGCGACACCCTTGCTGCGACTGCGCAGCATCGAGTTCGTCGACGGCGAGCGATAGCCGCAAACCACCTGGATATAGTCGGTGGCGCCGCTTTCCCGATAGGCTTCCCAGACCAGGTCCAGCAGGCGCGGGTCCATCTTGGTCGGCTCGTTGCGGCGCCAGTCGCGCAGGATGATGTTGATCTTCCTCAGCCCGGCCTGATCGTAACGGCCGTTGCGCTTGTAGACGATCTCCGCCTTCTCGTGCGTGTGGAGGTGGTAGAGCTTCAGCGAACGCACTTCGGCCCTGGCGCCGGTTGCGGCAGCGGCAAGAAAACCAAATGCGACAATCATGGCCGCCAGCCACTTCGGCCAGACGCTCAAATGATAGTGCCGCCCGTTTGTGTGTCGTTCGATTCTGTTCAAATCAAAAGGCCTTGCAGGCTGCCGTTTGTCCCCGGATTTGCCCAAACGGACGTGTCGTTGTCACATCCGAATATCGATCCTAATGGTTAATCATCGCTTATTGAAGCCGAAATGCGGTAAGACCGTGGCGATATCCCGCCAAAAATTGTCCACAAGGTTTCTTGGTAAACCGCTGGTTTAGATCATGATTCCTCGTTTGGCCGAAACACGATCTGTTACCGTTAGCCTTAATGCGTGAACGGGACCGTCGGGGACGTCGCCATCGGCGCGCCACACTCCGGTCCAGTCAATGCACCGGCGACATGATGGCAGCGCAAGCTGGTCCCGGCCTTGCGTGACCGCACTCGGGCCGACCGCTCTCAGGCCGGACATCGGGCGGCTGTGCGCGATAGCGCCCTCAGGAAGCGAGCCGGTCGAGCCTGCCGGTTTCCGGATCGATGCCGTATTCCTTGAGCTTGCGGTAAAGCGTCGAGCGGCCGATGCCGAGGCGGCGGGCGACTTCGCTCATCTGGCCGTTGTAGTGATCGATGGCGAGCTTGATCATCTCCAGTTCGACATCCGCCAGCGCGCGCACATTGCCGCGCTCGTCGAGCGCGCGCAGCGTGCCGAAGCGTGGCTGAAGCCGCGTCGGCGATTCGGGTTCGGCAGCCGAAACGCCCTCGCCGGCCAGCGCCGGCTCATCGCGCGGTTCTACGGCCAAAGCCGGGCCGGTCGGCGCGATGTCCACATCGAGACGGACCGTGCCCTCCACCTGGGCGCGGATTTGCGGGAAATCCTCGACGCCGAGCACATCGCCTTCGCACAGCACCGAGGCGCGGAAGACGGCATTTTCCAGCTGCCGGATGTTGCCGGGCCAGTCATAGGCCTGGAGCACGGCGAGCGCCGCCGCCGAAATGCCCCGCAGGCGATGGCGCGGGTCTGCCGGAGCCACCTTCTCCATGAAATGTGCGACCAGATCGGGAATGTCGTCGCGGCGGTCGCGCAAGGGCGGCACATAGATCGGATAGACGTTGAGCCGGTAGAACAGGTCCTCGCGGAACTTGCCGTCCTTGACCTGCTGCAGGAGATTGCGGTGCGTCGCCGAAATCAGCCTGATGTCGACCCGGACCGTGGCGCGGCCGCCGACCGGATCGACCTCGCCATCCTGGACGGCGCGCAGCAGCTTGACCTGCACGTCGAGCGGCAGGTCGCCGATCTCGTCCAGAAACAGCGTGCCCGAATGCGCTTCGACGAATTTGCCGGTGTGCTTCTCCGTGGCTCCGGTGAACGAGCCCTTCTCATGGCCGAACAGGATCGATTCGACCAGATTGTCGGGAATGGCGCCGCAATTGACGGTGACGAACGGTTTCGAGCGGCGGTCGCCGCTGCCTTGTATGGCGCGCGCCACCAGTTCCTTGCCGACGCCGGATTCGCCCTCGATCAGGATCGGGATGTTGGATGCCGCCGCTTTCTGGCCGAGGCGGATCACCTTGTCCATGGCGGGACTGTGCGTGATCATGTCCCTGAAGGTCAGCAGCCCGCCGCGCCGGCGCGACGTGCGCTTGACCTCGCCTTCGACAGCCTCGACCTTGAGCGCGTTGGCGATCGAGGCCTGCAGCCTGTCGGGAGAGGCCGGCTTGACGACGAAGTCGAAGGCGCCGTGGCGCATCGCCGAAACCACGGTCTCGATGCCGCCCTGGGCGGTCTGCACGATGACCGGGATGGTGATGCCGCGCTCGCGCATCGCCTTGAGCACGCCGATGCCATCGAGATCGGGCATGACCAGGTCAAGGATGACCACCGACACGTCGCGGGCGCCGGGTCCGTCGAGGGCGTCGAGGCCGGCAGCGCCCCCGTCGACCACGATTGCGGTGTGGCCGAACCGCGTCACCGCCGCCTCGAGCAGCCGGCGCTGCACGGGATCGTCATCGACTATGAGTATGGAACCTGTCATGACTGTCTTGAGCCGCCCGCCTGATATCCCCATGGACCATCTTGGCACAGGGTTCTAAATAAGGTTTCAAAAAACCCGGTGAACGAATTCCTTAGGATTTGACCGGCTTCTCCGTTCTCCTTGATTCTGGCCCTGGCCCGGCCACTTGATTCAAAAGAAGGTATTGTCGATGCGCGTGATGTTTGATCGGCGGCTTGCGGCGCCAGCTTCCGGTCAGGGCGCCGCCGAGCTTGGCGATCTGCCGGAATGGAATCTTACCGACCTCTATGCGGGCATGGAGGCGCCGGAGTTGAAGCGCGACATCGCCAAAGCCGCCGCCGATGCGATCGCCTTCGAGAGCCGCTGGAAGGGCACGCTGGCCGCCGAGGCCGAGCGCGGCAGCGCAGGCAGGCTGGGCGAGGCGCTTGTCGCCTATGAGGCTCTGGAAGAGCTGATCGGCCGCATCGTCTCCTATGCCGGCCTCATCTACGCCGGCAACACCGCCGATCCGCAGCGCGCCAAGCTCTATGGCGACATCCAGGAGAAGATGACCGACGCCAGCGCGCATCTTCTGTTCTTCGCGCTCGAACTGAACCTGATCGACGACGCGGCCATCGAGGGCGCGCTCGCCGCCGACCCCGCCTTCGGTCATTACCGGCCCTGGGTGCTCGATCTGCGCCTGGACAAGCCCTATCAGCTCGAGGATCGCGTCGAGCAGCTGTTCCACGAGAAGTCGATCACCGGGCGCGGCGCCTGGAACCGGCTGTTCGACGAGACTATGACGGACCTGCGCTTCGACGTCGACGGCGAGGAGCTGACGCTGGAACCGGCCCTGAACCGATTGCAGGATGCCGACGGCGAGGTGCGACGCCGCGCCTCCGAGGCGCTCGCCCAGACCTTCCGGAGGAATTTGCGCACCTTCACGCTGGTCACCAACACGCTGGCCAAGGACAAGGAAATCTCGGACCGCTGGCGCGGTTTCGAGGACATCGCCGATTCACGCCATCTCGCCAACCGCGTCGAGCGCGGTGTGGTCGATGCGCTGGCTTCGGCGGTGCGCGAGGCCTATCCGCGCCTGTCACACCGCTATTACCGGATGAAGGCGCGCTGGCTGGGCATGGAGGTGATGAACCACTGGGACCGCAACGCGCCGTTGCCGGAGACGCCGCAGGCGGTGATTGGCTGGGACGAGGCCAGGAACACGGTGCTGTCCGCCTATCAGCGCTTCTCGCCCGAGATGGCCGAGATCGCGCGGACTTTCTTCGACCGCAACTGGATCGACGCGCCGGTGCGCCCAGGCAAATCCCCCGGCGCCTTCGCCCATCCGACCGTGCCTTCGGCGCACCCCTACGTACTGCTCAACTACATGGGCAAGCCGCGCGATGTGATGACGCTGGCGCATGAGCTTGGCCATGGCGTGCATCAGGTGCTGGCCGGCGGCCAGGGCGCGCTGATGGCCTCGACGCCGCTGACGCTGGCCGAGACGGCGTCCGTTTTCGGCGAGATGCTGACCTTCCGCTCGTTGCTCGAGCAGACCACCGACAGGCGCGAGCGCAAGGCCATGCTCGCCCAGAAGGTCGAGGACATGATCAACACGGTCGTGCGCCAGATCGCCTTCTACGAATTCGAGCGCAAGGTGCATGCGGAGCGCCGCAACGGCGAACTGACATCCGACAGGCTCGGCCAATTCTGGCTGGAGGTGCAGGCGGAAAGTCTGGGCCCGGCGATAAAGTTGCGCGACGGCTACGAAGTCTTCTGGACCTACATCCCGCACTTCATCCATTCGCCCTTCTACGTCTACGCCTATGCGTTCGGCGACTGTCTGGTGAACTCGCTCTACGCGGTCTACCAGAACGCCGAGCGCGGCTTCCAGGACAAATATTTCGAGATGCTGCGCGCCGGCGGCACCAAGCATCATTCGCAGCTTCTGGCGCCTTTCGGCCTCGATGCCACCGATCCCGCCTTCTGGCAGATCGGGCTTGGCGTGATCAGCGGCTTGATCGACGAGCTGGAAGCGCTCGACAACTGAGGCGTCTTCTGTACGTCGTCCCCACCTGCTCAGAACAGTTTAGCCGGAATGCATATTGGGCCCACACTATTCTTGGTCTAAATATCTGTTCTTGAATAACTCTCTTTCGTAGTTTTCCCATAGCTTTCCGTAAGTTCTATGATAGCCTCCCCGCCAAGCTCAGCCGGAGCATGCGGGTCGGGCGGGGAAGTCTCAGCCGATCGCGGCGTTCCGGTGCACGCGACGACGGCCATTGGCCATGGCTTGCAAAGCCGACGCCGACGGCTCGACTGAGGCCGGCTGTTCCGCAGGCGGCCGAACCATCATCGAGTAGTCCTTCGCCGAAGGTCATTAAGTCCAATGCCGCGGCAGACGGATCTGACTGGAGAGAGAGACAATGGGCACTTTTTTCTACATGCTCCTGGCGTTCCTTGTGGGTGTGCTGGTTGGCTGGTTCATCTGGGGACGCCTGCGCGGTGAGCTCGACAGCTTGCGCGGCGACCTCGACCGCGCACGCAGCGAGCGCGACCGGCTGCGGGCCGACAGCGATCGCCTGACCGGCGAGTTGGATGCCTGCGGGCGCACCCGCGCCGATCTCGAGCGCCAGCTGCGCGAGGCCTCGACCGGCTCCGGCCCGGCAAAGGCGGCGGCGCCGGCGCCGGCCGCCTTGATGTCGACGCCCACCCCTGCCAAATCCGCTCCGGCGGCCAAGCCGGCGCCCAGGAAGCCGGCTGCGGCCAAGGCCGCTTCCAGCGCCGCGAAGACTGGCGCGCCAAAGGCCGCTGCCGCCAAGGCCGCACCCAAGGCCAGCGCGGCGTCCAGGAAGGCGGCATCGGCGAAGGCCGCGCCGGCCAAGGCGGCTTCCGGCAAACCCGACAATCTGCGCCGGCTGATCGGTATCGGCCCGGTCAACGAGAAGCTGCTCAGGGCACAAGGCGTCACCAGCTTTGCCCAGATCGCCGCCTGGACAGCCGCTGATATCAAGCGGATCGAGGACGTCATGAATTTCGACGGCCGTATCGCGCGCGAGCGCTGGATCGAGCAAGCCAAGCTGCTCGCCGCCGGCAACGAGGCGGAATTCGCCAGGCAGTTTCCGTCGGCCGGAACCGCCAGCAACACCTGAGCGACAGGGCAGATCCGACGATTGCAGCCGGCGGCGCGAACGAAGCGTCGCCGGTTTGTTTTTGGCCGCAGGTCTGTCCACAGGTCGGGCCAAAGGTGGGGCCAGAGGTCGGCTTTAAGTGGCAAGGTGCCGCTCCCTCGATTGCGCGCGGCTGGCCCCCCATATAGAGCCATCATTGGCTTCATCGATCCACGCGCCGAGTTCCATGCCCCTGCCCGCCGCAATTTTCCGCAATGACGAAAGCGCGCGCCAGCTCGTTTTCGATCGACCGGACGACATCATCACGGCGCACGAGGCCCGGGATTTCTCGGCCGCGCTGCAGACGGCCCAGGCCGCGCATGACGCCGGCAAATGGCTTGCCGGCTATTTCTCATACGAGGCGGGCTACCTGCTGGAGCCGAAGCTGGTTCCGTTGCTGCCGGCCGGGCGCCGCGCCCCGCTGGTCTGCCTGGGCGTCTTTGACGCGCCGGTGCAAGAGCCGGTGCCGCCCCGCAAGGCGGCGGCGACCAACGGCCCGATCTTCGATGCAAGGGCGACATGGTCGTTCGAGGACTACGAGAAGCGGTTCTCGCGGCTGCACCGGCACATCAGGCAAGGCGACTGCTACCAGGGCAACCTGACCTTTCCGGTGCATGCGCAATGGTCGGGCGATCCGCTCGCCGCCTTCGACGCGCTGACCGAACGCCAGCCGGTGAAATATGGCGCGCTGGTTTCGCTTGGCGATCCGGTCGTGCTGTCGCGCTCACCCGAACTGTTCTTCGAGATCGACGCGCAGGGCATGGTCGAGACGCATCCGATGAAGGGCACGGCGCCGCGTGGTGCGACGGAAGCCGACGACGAGCGCCAGAAAACCTTCCTGCGCAATGATGAGAAGAACCAGGCCGAGAACCGGATGATCGTCGACCTGCTCCGCAACGACATCTCGCTGATCAGCGAGGTCGGTACGCTGGAAGTGCCAGAGCTGTTCCGCATCGAGACCTATCCGACCGTCCACCAGATGGTGAGCGACGTCAGGGCGAAGCTGCTGCCGGGCCTCACGATCCGCCAGATTTTTGCCGCGCTGTTTCCCTGCGGCTCCATCACCGGCGCGCCGAAAATCCGCGCCATGGAGATCCTGCATGACCTTGAAGGCACGCCCCGCGATGTCTATTGCGGCGCCATCGGCTGGATCGCGCCCGGCGGCACGATGCGCTTTTCCGTGGCGATCCGCACCATCTCGCTCTTTCCCGGCGGCGAGGCCGTCTACAATGTCGGCGGCGGCATCGTCTTCGATTCAACCGCGCAGGAGGAGTATCAGGAGTGTCTCTTGAAAGCCCGCTTCGCGACGGGAACGCCGCCGGTTTCGAATTGATCGAGACCATGCGCTGGGAGCCGCCCATGGGCTTCCTGCGCTTCGAGCGGCATCTGGCGCGCCTCTATGGTTCGGCGGCCGAACTCGGTTTTGCCTGCGACCCGCAAAGGATCGGCGACGTGTTGGGCAAGGCTGTCGATGGCGCGCGCAACGCCTTGCGCACGCGCCTGGCTTTGGCGCGCAGTGGCGACGCGGCCGCCTCGGTCCAGCCCTATGAGCCGCTCGCCGCCGATAAGGTCTGGACGCTGCGGCTGGCGCGCACGAGGCTCGATTCGAACGACATGCTGCTGCGCCACAAGACCAGCCGCCGGCAGGTCTACACGCATGCCCGCGCCGAATATCTCATCACCCAGGCTGACGAAGTGCTGTTGGCCAACGAACGTGGTGAGATGTGCGAAGGCACCATCACCAATGTCTTCGCCGATTTCGGCGAAGACATGCTTTTGACGCCCCGCCTCGATTGTGGGCTGCTGCCTGGCGTATTGCGCGGCGCGCTTCTGGATGAAGGCCGCGCCCGCGAAGCGATCTACAGCTTTGATGACTTGAAATCCGCCAGGGCGCTCTATGTCGGCAATTCACTGCGCGGCTTGATCCCGGCAAAACTGATCTGAAGCATGACATTGCTGCCCACCCACACGCCCTATGATGGCTCGTCCAAGCTGTTCACCATCGGGCTGAAGCCGCTTGCCCTGGCCGACTGGATCGAAGTCGACGAACACCTCCTGCCGTTCCTCGCCGAGAAGCGCCGCCTCTATGCCGAGATGCCCGGCCGGGTGTTCGTCGAGGAAGACGGCACGCGCGATGCCCAGCGCGAAGTGCTCGACCTGCTCGAAGCGCACTTGCCGCGGGTATTTCCCGAAACCCATCGGCGTGCCAGTGGCGGGGTCGAGGTGATCGCTGCCGCCGGCAATCCCGAGGGCGACTTCGCCAAGGCGCCGCTTGTCGCGGCCTCGCTGCTCGTCCAGGAAGACCTGATCCTGATGCGCCGCGGCGACGACGGCTGGCGGCTCGCCGCCGGCTCGCTCTGCTTTCCCTCGTCATGGTCGCTGCTCGAAAAATTCGGCAAGCCGTTGCAGCAGATCCATGCGCCCGTGCCGGGTTTTGGCCCTGGCACGCGGCCGGCCGAGCTGATCAACCGCATGTTCGACGGCCTCCAGGGCCAGGCCGTGGAGCGCTACAACTGGTCGATTCAATCGGGCGATGCGCTCTACCATCCGCTATCCAATGTCGAGCGAATCGAGCGCGCCGCCAGCCGCCCGTCGCGATTTGCCGATGGCGACGCCAATGCCCACGCCTTCATCCGCGTCGAGCGGCAGACGCTTCGAAAATTGCCCGTCTCGGGCGACATCCTGTTCACCATCCGCATTCATCTCGACCCGCTGGCGGCGTTGGCGCATCACCCCGACCGGGCAACGCTGGCTCCGGCTTTCGCTGCCCAGCTCGAAGCGCTCGACATCGCCCAGCTCGATTACAAGGGCTTGACATCAGACCGCGACCGGCTGGTCGGCGTCCTTAACCAAATGGCGAACGCCGCCTGACCGGCGGTTGGCGCTTTTCACTGGTTTATGACAATGATCTGTGATGTAGCGCATGCCCGTTGGGCGAGAATGCCCGGGTTTGCACCTGTCTGAAGGAGTGCTCGATAAAATGGCGAATGAAAACTGGCCCGTTTACGGTGAGATCACCGGCCCTGTGGTGATGATCGGCTTCGGCTCGATCGGACGGGGCACGCTGCCGCTGATCGAGCGCCATTTCAAGTTCGACAAATCGCGCATGACGGTCATCGACCCGCTCGGCACCGACCGCGCGCTGCTCGACGAGCGCGGCATCACCTTCATGCAGGATGCGGTGACCGAGAAGAATTACAAGAAGCTCCTGACCCCGCTTCTGACCAATGGCGGCGGCCAGGGTTTTTGCGTCAACCTGTCGGTCGACACCGGCTCGGTGGATCTGATGCGACTCTGCCGCAAGCTCGGCGTGCTCTACATCGACACGGTCGTCGAGCCATGGCTCGGTTTCTATTTCGATGCCGAGGCCGACAATGCCAGCCGCACCAACTATGCGTTGCGCGAGTCGCTGCTCAAGGAAAAGCACGACAAGCCCGGCGGCGCGACCGCGGTCTCCACCTGCGGCGCCAATCCGGGCATGGTCTCGTGGTTCGTCAAGCAGGCATTGGTCAACCTGGCCACCGATCTCGGCCTCGAGTTTTCGGAACCCGCGCAGGAAGACCGCGAGGGCTGGGCGAAGCTCATGAGGAAGGCCGGCGTCAAGGGCATCCACATCGCTGAGCGCGACACCCAGCGCACCAAGAAGCCGAAGCCGATGGAGGTGTTCTGGAACACCTGGTCGGTCGAGGGCTTCATCTCCGAGGGCCTGCAGCCCGCCGAACTCGGCTGGGGCACGCATGAGAAATGGATGCCCAAGAACGCCAAGAAACACAAACATGGTTCCAAGGCCGCAATCTATCTGGAGCAGCCCGGCGCCAACACGCGCGTGCGCTCGTGGTGCCCGACGCCAGGTGCCCAATACGGCTTCCTGGTGACCCACAACGAGGCGATCTCGATCGCCGACTTCTTCACCGTGCGGTCCAAAAAGGGCAAGGTTCAGTACCGCCCGACCTGCCACTACGCCTATCATCCCTGCAACGACGCGGTGCTGTCGCTGCATGAAATGTTCGGCGCCGCCGGCAAGGCGCAACCGGTACACCATGTGCTGGACGAAAACGAACTGGTCGATGGCGTCGACGAGCTCGGCGTGCTGCTCTACGGCCATGACAAGAACGCCTACTGGTACGGCTCGCAACTGTCGCTCGCCGAAGCGCGCAAGCTGGCGCCTTACCAGAACGCCACCGGCATGCAGGTCACCTCGGCGGTTCTGGCCGGCATGGTCTGGGCGCTGGAGAACCCCGAGGCCGGCATCGTCGAGGCCGACGAGATGAACTACAAGCGCTGTCTGGACGTGCAGTCGCAATATCTCGGACCGGTGAAGGGCTATTATACCGACTGGACACCGCTCGATAATCGGCCCGGCCTGTTTCCGGAGGACCTCGACCGGAACGACCCGTGGCAATTCCGCAACATCCTGGTGCGATAGCGTCGCGCCAAGCATGCCTCACTGCCTTGCAATCGCCCGGAAATCGGGCGATTGAAGGATGCGGACGGGAGCAAGCCGCGTCCATCTGGACGCATGAACTGCGCTCTTGAAACTTGGATGCATGCACCGTGCTTTCCGAAAGTCGTTTTCCGATTTCGGGCCGACGGGCGAGGAGAGGATTTTTACATGACCATTGCGCGCAAGATTCTTTCGATGAGTGTTGCGGCGGCCACGATGGTGGGGCTGGCCGCTTGTGCAACCAGCGGTCCCGACGAGCCGTCGATAGGGGCCGCGCCGAAGGGCGTCGAAGGCTCCTGGATCGACGCCAAGGGCACCGGTCTCTCGACCTTTGCCGGCGGAACCTTCACCACGGTAGCGACCGATACCGGCCAGAAGCTGTCCGACGGCACCTATACGATGACCGGCGCCACTTCGGTCGAGATCCACGGTACCTCGCTGATCCGGCAGACTCCGGTGAGCTTCAACTGCTTGCTGGTGTCCACCAGCCAGCTCAACTGCACCAGCGGCTCCGGCCAGAATTTCGTGCTGACCCGGCGCGCCTGAACCGACCGGCATTCAGACCTCCAAAGGACGGCGGCCAATGGCCGCCGTCCTTTTTTGTGCCCCGCAGAGATCAACGGGGTTTTGCCCCGATTTCCCCTTGCATGCTCCGGAACGCGATGGGAACATGGCTGAAAAAGCCGGCTGTTATAGACCGGTCAAGCAAGAGCGCTAAACGGCTCTGATCAGCCTATCCGGGAGACGAAGATGAAGAAGCTTGCCGCCATTGCCGCCCTTTCCGCGTCGACGCTGGGCCTGTCGGCCGGCGCATCTTTTGCCGATTACACGCTGAATATCCTGCACATCAACGACTGGCACAGCCGCATCGAAAGCAACAACAAATACGAATCCACCTGCTCGGCCGACGAGGAGACAAAGGGCGAATGCGTCGGCGGCGCCGGCCGGCTGGTCACGGCGATCGCGCAGGAGCGCAAGAAGCTGGAAGGCCAGAACGTGCTGTTGCTCAGCGCCGGCGACAATTTCCAGGGTTCGCTGTTCTACACGACTTACAAGGGCAAGGCCGAAGGCGAGTTCCTCAACGACATGAAGTTCGATGCCATGGCGCTCGGCAACCATGAATTCGACGACGGCGAAACGGCATTGGCGCCGTTCCTCGACATGATCAAGTTCCCCGTGCTCGGCGCCAATGTGAAAGCCAACGCGCAGTCCAAGCTCGGTGACCGCGTCAAGCCGTCCATCGTCGTCGAGGTCGGCGGCCAGAAGATCGGCATCATCGGCGCCGTCACCAACGATACGCCCGAACTCGCCACTCCCGGCCCCAACATCGCCATCGAGGACGACGTCAAGTCGATCACGGCCGAGGTCGAGAAGCTGAAGGGAGAGGGCGTCAACAAGATCATTGCCGTGACCCATATCGGCTACAACAGGGAGCGCGATGTCATAGCGAAGATCCCGGGCGTCGACGTGGTCGTCGGCGGCCACAGCCATACGCTTTTATCCAACACCGATCCGAAGGCGGCAGGCCCCTATCCGACCATGGTCGACAATCCGGACGGCTACAAGGTACCGGTCGTGCAGGCGGCGTCCTATTCGAAATATCTCGGCGAGTTCAAGATCGTGTTCGACGACAATGGCGTCGTCAAGTCGGCGAGCGGCGACCCGATCCTCCTCGACAAGTCGATCACGCCCGATCCCGCCGTGCTCGCCCGCATCAAGGAGCTCGGCGCGCCGATCGAAGCGCTGAAGAACAAGGAAGTGGCCGAGACCACCGACGTCATCGACGGCAGCCGCGAGAGCTGCCGCGCCCGCGAATGCGCGATGGGCAATCTCGTCTCCGACGCCATCCTCGACCGCGTCAAGGGACAGGGCGTCGAGATCGTCATCTCCAATGGCGGCGGCCTGCGCGCCTCGATCGACAAGGGCACCGTCACCATGGGCGAGGTGCTGACCGTGCTGCCCTTCCAGAACACGCTGGCGACCTTCCAGATCTCGGGCAAGGACCTTGTTGCCGGGCTCGAAAGCGGCCTCAGCCAGGTCGAAGACGGCGCCGGCCGCTTCCCGCAGGTGGCCGGCCTGAAATACGCCTTCGACAAATCCGCCCCGGCCAATGCCGGCCGCGTCAAGTCTGTCGAGGTGATGGAGAACGGCGCCTGGACGCCGCTCAATCCCGACAAGGACTATCTGGTCGCCACCAACAACTATGTCCGCCAGGGCGGCGACGGCTACAAGGTTTTCGCCGAAAAGGCCAAGAACGCCTATGATTACGGCCCCGGCCTCGAACAGGTGGTCGCCGACTATCTCGGCGCGCACCGGCCCTACACGCCCAAGCTCGACGGCCGCATCACCGAGATCGCCGCGACGACAGCGGCCGCGCCTGCGGCGGAGCCCGCCAAGCCAGCCGAAGCAATGCCCGACCTGCCTGCCAACTCCGGCGATATCGCCAACACGCCGCCGGCCGTGTCGACCGAGGCCGCGCCTGCGCCGGCAACGCCTGCCGCTCCGGCAACGCCAGCACCTGCGGAACCGGCAAAGCCTGCCGAAGCCGCCCCTGCCCCGGCAACACCCGCGCCGGCTGAGCCGGCAAAGCCCGCCGAGGCCGCACCGGCCGAAACCAGCCATGTCATCGTCGCCGGCGATACCTATTGGGACCTGGCAAAGAAGGCCTATGGCGACGGCACCAGGTGGAAAGTCATTTCCGAAGCCAACAAGGGCTACGAGCCGCGCCGGCTTCCGGTCGGCGCCACCTTGACCATACCGCCGAGGTAACCGCCTTCGCCTTTGCGCGCAGGGACACCCGCCCGAAACAGGGCGGGCATCCTGTTTCGGGTAAGGTGCGGCCAGACGCTGCATTGAAAAGCAGCGCCGCATCGCTACTTTCGCGCCGTGTTCGGAGACCCGCAATGCCGCCTTCCATCCCTGTCGACGCCAAGCCCGCGAGGACCGTGGGACCGAGACCGGCCGGACATTCGCCGGCCAAGGCGGGCAAGGTCGGCGTCATGCTGGTCAATCTCGGCACGCCGGACGGCACCGATTTCAGGCCGATGTGGCGCTATCTCCGCGAATTCCTGTCCGACCCACGCGTCATCGAACTCAACAAGGCGATCTGGTATCCGATCCTCTACGGCCTCGTGCTGACCACGCGACCGAAGAAGTCGGGCGCCAACTATGCCAGGATCTGGAATCGCGAGAACAACGAGTCGCCGCTGCGCACCTATACCCGCGCCCAGGCCGAGAAGCTGACCGTGGCATTGCGCGACCTGCCCGACGTGGTCGTCGGCTGGGCGATGCGCTACGGCAATCCTTCGACCGCGAGCGTCGCCGAAAGCCTGGTCGCGCAGGGCTGCGACCGCATCCTGACCTTTCCGCTCTATCCGCAATATTCGGCCACCACCACGGCGACTGCCAATGACCAGTTGTTCCGGGCGCTGATGAAGATGCGTGCGGCGCCTGCCGTCCGCAGCGTGCCGCCCTATTATGCCGAACCGGTCTATATCGAGGCGCTCGCCCATTCGATCGAACGGCATCTGGCCAGCCTCGATTTCGAACCGGAGGTGGTCATCACCTCCTATCACGGCATCCCGAAACCCTATTCCGACAAAGGCGATCCTTACCGCGAGCATTGCCTCGAGACGACACGGCTGCTGCGCGAGAGGCTCGGCTGGGACGAGAAGAAGCTGATCACCACCTTCCAGTCGCGCTTCGGCGCACAGGAATGGCTGCAGCCCTACACCGACAAGACGGTGGAGAAACTGGCCAAGGACGGCGTGAAATCGATTGCCATCGTCAACCCCGGCTTTTCCGTTGACTGCATCGAAACGTTGGACGAGATCGGCCGCGAGGCGGCGGAAACCTTCCATCATGCCGGCGGTGGGAGATTCGCGCACATCCCCTGCCTCAACGACAGTCCCAAAGGCATGGCGGTGATCGAGGCGATGGTGCGGCGCGAACTGTCCGGCTGGATCTGAAATCGGGAACAATGGACGTTCCGGGGCGTTGAGGCGCGCCCTCCGGAGACCATCGATGCCCCGCAAGCTCGACCTCAGAAGCGGGCGGCCAGTCTGGTCCGCCTATCGGGCACCCGCTGTCCCGACAAGCGCTCTGACCCGTGACGCCAAGGCCGATGTGCTGGTAATAGGCATGGGCATCAGCGGCGCCATGATCGCAGAAGCGCTGACGGCGGACGGCCGTTCGGTGATCTGCATCGACCGGCGCGGCCCGCTGAGAGGGTCGACGTCGGCGACCACCGCCCTGGTGCAGTTCGAGATCGACCAGCCGCTGACGGCGCTCGGCAGGATGATCGGCAAGGCTTCGGCGGAACAGGCCTGGCGGCGCTCGCGTCTGGCTGTTTCCAACCTTGCCGGCCGCATAGCCGAGCTCTCCATCAACTGCCGCCTGAGCCGCGCCCCCTCCCTCTATCTGGCCGGTACCGTGCTCGGCCCATCGCAGTTGCGTGACGAGACCGAGGCGCGGCGACAGGCTGGCATCGCCGCGACCTATCTCGCCCCTGCGCCGCTGGCTGCGCGATTCGGCATCGAGCGCGACGGCGCCATCCTCAGCCATGGCAACATCGCGCTCGATCCGCGCAAACTGACCGCCGGATTGCTGCTGAAGGCGCTGGAGCGCAAGGCGCGCCTCTACGCCCCGGTCGAGGCGACCACGATCGAAGACAGCGCCAAGGAGGTCGTCGTCGCCACCAGGGGCGGCCCCATAATCAGCGCGCAGCACGTCCTGCTCGCGACCGGCTACGAGTTGACCGACATCGTGCCGGCAGCCGCCCACCGCGTCATCTCGACATGGGCCATCGCCACACGCCCGCAGCCGCGAAAGATCTGGCCGGACGCGGCCCTCATCTGGGAAGCGTCGGACCCCTATCTTTATGCAAGGGCGACAGCCGACGGCAGGGTGATCTGCGGCGGCGAAGACGAGGATTTTATCGACAAGGAACGGCGTGACGCGTTGATCGCCGGCAAGAGCCTGAGACTGGCCAGGAAGCTCGGCCGCCTGTTCCCGGATCTCGACATCAGGCCCGATTTCGCCTGGACCGGCTCCTTCGGCACCACAACCACCGGCCTGCCCTATATCGGCGCCATCCCTGGGCATCCGCGTATCCAGGCCGTGATGGGCTATGGCGGCAACGGCATCGCCTTCTCGCAAATCGCTTCCGAAATCGTTTCTGCCGCCATCGCCGGATCGGAAGATACGGACGCAAGCCTGTTCGCCTTCAGCCACCGGCAGCAGCGACACAAACAATCCCTCATCACCTGATTGTAACGTTGTTGAAACACACTTAAGTGTTTGCTGAAGCCGGCTGCGGGAGAATGGCTCCCATGGCTTGCCTCTTGAGGGAGAGCCAAATGGATTTCAGTGGTTTCGATATCGCGATTATTGTTCTGGTCGCTCTTGTCGTGCTGGTGCTGTTCAAAGGCATAAAGACAATCCCGCAAGGTTACAATTATACGGTCGAACGCTTTGGCCGTTACACGAAAACGCTGTCGCCAGGCCTCAACCTCATCGTGCCGTTCATCGATCGCATCGGCGCCAAGTTGAACATGATGGAGCAGGTGCTCGACGTCCCGAGCCAGGAGATCATCACCCGCGACAACGCCATCGTCGGTGTCGACGGCATCGCCTTTTTCCAGATCCTCAACGCGGCGCAGGCGGCCTACCAGGTTTCCGGCCTGCAGAACGCCATCCTCAACCTGACCATGACTAACATCCGCACCGTGATGGGCTCGATGGATCTCGACGAGCTGCTGTCGAACCGCGACGCGATCAACGAGCGCCTGCTGCGCGTGGTCGACGAAGCGGCCCATCCCTGGGGCATCAAGATCACCCGCGTCGAGATCAAGGATATCAATCCGCCCGCCAACCTGATCGAATCGATGGGCCGGCAGATGACGGCCGAACGCAACAAACGCGCGCAGATCCTTGCCGCCGAGGGCCTCAAGCAGTCGCAGATCCTCGAGGCCGAAGGCCGCAAGGAAGCCGCCTTCCGCGATGCCGAGGCACGCGAACGCTCCGCCGAAGCGGAAGCCCGCGCCACGCAAGTGGTGTCGGAAGCGATCTCCAAGGGAGATGTGCAGGCGCTCAACTACTTCGTCGCCCAGAAATACACCGAAGCGCTGGGCAAGATCGGTTCGGCCACCAACAGCAAGATCGTGCTGATGCCTTTCGAAGCGTCGTCGCTGATCGGCTCGCTGGGCGGCATCGGCGAGATCGCCAGGGAAGTGTTCAAGGGCGAGGGGCCGTCCGGCACGCAGCGGCAGGTCTCACGACCTCCGGTCGTCAGGCCGAGCGACAACTAATGTCCTTGTGAGTGGATCAAAACCATGATCGACCGCATCGTTTCCGAACTCGGTCCGTGGAACTGGATGGTTCTGGGCTTCGTGCTTTTGGTGATGGAAATCATCGCGCCTGGCATCTTCATGCTGTGGATCGGCATCGCCGCGCTGATCGTCGGCGCGGTATCGCTGCTGGTCTGGGATGCGGCCACCTGGACCTGGCAGGTCCAGGTGCTCGTCTTCCTCGCGCTGTCGCTGGTCTCGGCCTTCGTCGGCAAGAAGCTCATCGGCGGACGCGACGAACCGACCGACCAGCCGCTGCTCAACCGTCGTGGCGCCCAGATGATCGGCAGGATGGCGACGCTGTCCGAGCCGATCCGCGACGGCCGCGGCCGCATCAAGCTCGGCGACACGCTGTGGCGCGTCTCTGGCCCTGACCTGCCGGCCGGCACGCAGGTGCGCGTCACCGGAGCCGCCGACACCGATCTCGAACTGACCGTCGAGCGGGTGTGAAACCGGCTCCGCGCTACGCAGCGCCGATGCGCAAGAGATCGTGTAGGTGGACGAGCCCGACGGGCTTGTTGCCCTCCACCACCATCAGGCTGGTGATGGCTGAATTGTTGATCGTCTGCAGCGCCGTAGCCACCAGCGTGTCCGGCGCCGCGGTCTTGGGAGATCTCGTCATCACCTGATCGACGGTCATCGCCGTCAGGTTGCTGCCTATGTGACGCCTGATGTCGCCATCGGTGACGATGCCGATCAGCGCGCCGTCGGCGGCGGTAACCGCCACGCAGCCGAAGCCCTTGCGCGACAATTCCAGGATCGCGTCCTGCATGCCGGTGCCCGAAACGACCAGCGGCAACCTCTCGCCGACATGCATGATCTCGCGGATCTGCATCAGGTTGGCGCCGAGCTGGCCGCCGGGATGGAAGGTGCGGAAATGGTCGGGCGTGAAACCCCGCGCCTCGAGCAGGGCGATCGCCAGCGCGTCGCCCATCACCAGTTGGAGCAGTGCCGATGTCGTCGGTGCCAGCCCGTGCGGGCAGGCTTCCGGCGCTCGCGGCAGCAAAAGCACGACATCGGCTGCGCGCGCCAGCGCCGATGTCTCACCGGACGTGATTGCAATGAGCGGGATTGAGAAGCGCCTGGAATAGGCGACGATGCCCATCATCTCCTTGCTTTCGCCCGACCATGACATGGCGATGATGGCATCGTCCCTGGCGATCATGCCGAGATCGCCGTGGTTGGCTTCAGCGGGGTGGACGAAAAAAGCCGGCGTTCCGGTCGAGGCCAGGGTCGCGGCGATCTTCGAGCCGATATGGCCGCTTTTGCCGACGCCGGTGACGATGACCCGGCCTTCGATCCTCGAGATCATGTCGACCGCTTCGGCAAAGGGCTTCGCCAGCCCGTTTTCGAGCGCCTCGGCCAGCGCCGCCACTCCCGACTGTTCGGTCGCCACCGTTCTTAGCGCCGAAGCGATAGAGGCCTGTCTGTCCAACGGCTTCTTGTCGAGGGATCTCGCATCCATGGCCGATGCGATTAGCCCTTTGTGCCGCGCCTGTCCAACGGAAATGCCTCCCCCGACCGTCTAGGAGAGCGGTTCGAATGAACGAAGCGCAAGGTCACGAATGTCGAGGCCTGGAACAATGAGCGCCTGGAAAAGCAATCGCCCCCCGCCTCAACGCTCCGTTAACCATCCCCATTTACGGTTCGGTAAGTATGGCGCGCGCTCGCGCCGCGCAAGCAGTGGTGGCGATGTCCGGGGCCCAGTCAGAAAAGACGAGAAGGCGAAAGAGCAAGGCTGCCTGCGCCTTGCTGCTGGCGACCAGCATCTTCGGCCTGCCGCGACCGACGCTGTCCTTCGCCCAGGAAACGGAGCTGCGCGGCGAGGTCTCGGAATCGGCGATCCTGTCCGACCAGCAGCGCAAAGCGAGACTGGCCGCCATAGCCGGTCAGGGTCAACAGCAGCCAGCGAATGCCGCCGGTCAGGACGACACGCCGTCGCGCACCTATCTGCCCGCCAGCGCCGGCGCTGCTCCTGACGATAGCGGTGCCGCCTCGCCCGCTGGCAGCATTTTCGACCCGCCGGCGGCCGGTGACGACGCGAGCGCCGACAATCCGCCTCCGCCCAAGCCACGCCGGCCATCGGCCAGCGGGCAGGCCAATGCGGACAAGGCCGCCGACAGGGCGAAGACAAAGAAAAAGAACACCACCGCGACGACCGACGCGACCACGACCGCCAGCACGGCCGACGATGCCGACGCCACCGTCACCGCCACCGGCACCGGCACCGACCAGGAGACCGCCAACCGCCGCGCCGTCACGATCGACAGCGTCGACCGGCAGCAGCTCGATCCGGGCGCCGAACGCACCGCTTCCATCGAAGGGCAGAAGAAGAAAATCGAGGACGATCCGTTCGCCGCTCCAGGCATCAAATGGGGCTCCTTCGTCATAAGGCCGACGCTGGAGCAGGGCCTGACCGCCACCTCGAACGGCGATTCCAGCAGTGCCGGCAAAGCGGCGCTGCTGTCCGAGACGGCACTGCGCTTTTCCGCCGCCTCCGACTGGCGCGAGAACTCCGCGACCATTGATGGTTATGGCCTCTTCCGCGAGACCGTCTCGGGCTACCCGGTTCACAATGAGCAAGGCCGCATCGAAGGCCAGCTCAATGTCGACCTCGACAACGAGCAACGCGCCGTCGCCAAGCTCGGTTACGAGGCCGTGCCGGAATCGGCCTCGTCGCCCGACGCCATTGCAGGCGTCAGCAAGCAACCGCTGCGCCAGACCATCGACGGCAGCCTCGGCATCGAAAAGGACGTCGGCAAGGCGCAATACACTTTGACCGGCGCGGTCTCGCACGACTTCTATGGCGATGCCAAGCTTTCTGACGACACCTCGCTGTCGCAGAAGGATCGTAACTCCACGCTTTATACGGCGACCTTGCGCACCGGCTACGAAATCTCCCCTGCCCTTACGCCTTTCACCGAAATCGAGCTCGGGCGCAGGGCCTATGATCAACGCTTCGACAATGAAGGCTTCGAGCGTTCATCAACGCGGCTTGGTGCCCGCGCCGGCCTCGAGCTCGACATGGGCGAGAAGCTCGCCGGCGAGTTCTCGGCCGGCTGGCTGCGGGAAGCGATCGACGACGACCGCCTGGGGGCGATCGCGGGTGCCACCGTGGACGCCGACCTGAAATGGTCGCCCGAACGCGGCACCACGATCGGCCTGACCGGGCGGACCACGGTCGAGCCCACGACCACCGCAGGTGAAAGCGGCGACATCCTCTATTCCGGCCGCCTCACGGCCGAACGCCAGATCCGCGCCAACCTGACCGGCAATGCCGCGCTGGGCCTGGACTGGCGCGATTATATCGGCATAGACGGCCATGACAGGGTGCTGAGCGCCGAAGCCGGGCTGACATGGTGGCTGAACCGCTATGCCGGCCTCACCACCCGCGCCAGGACCGAGAAGCTCACCAGCAACCTGCCTGGCCGCGACTACACCGCCAACAGCATCTATCTCGGCTTGAAGGTGCAGCGGTAAGCGCGGGCCGCTAAGCTGCGTGCCGCATCCGAGACATCGGCCAGACAGCGCCTCCCTTAAAGCGCCGCCACAACGTGCTCCGAAGGCGCCATCTCGTCGAGAAGCCTGCGGATGACGCCGGCCATGCTCTGGTTCATGTCGTTGCGCCAGAGCGCGAAGGCCACATTGGCCTCGACGAACCCTTCCGGCGATCCGCAATCGAAGGTGCGGCCCTGAAAGTGGTAGCCGTAGAAGGGCTGCTGCTTCTCCAGCTTCAGCATTGCGTCCGTGAGCTGGATCTCGTTTCCGGCGCCCTTCTCCTGGCCTTCGAGGATTTTGAAAATCTCGGGCTGCAATATGTAGCGGCCATTGATGTAGAGATTGGAGGGCGCGGTGCCGGTCTTCGGCTTTTCCACCATCTCGGTGATGCGGAAGCCATGATGGGTGGCTTCGCCCCGGCCGACGATGCCGTATTTATGGGTTTCGGCGGGATCGCATTCCTGAACCGCGATGATGTTGTTGCCGGTCTCGGCATAGAGGTCGACCATGTCCCTCATACAGCTCTTTTCCGACTGCATGATCATGTCGGGCAACAACAGCGCGAACGGCTCGTCGCCGACCAGTTCGCGCGCGCACCAGACGGCATGGCCAAGTCCGAGCGGCACCTGCTGGCGAGTGAAGCTGGTCTGTCCCGGCCCGGGCTGCAGCCGCTGCAGCCTGGCGAGCTGGTCGTCCTTGCCACGCTGGGCGAGCGTGTCATAGAGCTCGAACTGGATATCGAAATGATCCTCGATGACCGCCTTGTTGCGCCCGGTGACGAAGATGAAATGCTCGATGCCTGCCTCGCGCGCCTCGTCCACCACGTATTGGATGACGGGCCGGTCGACGACGGTAAGCATTTCCTTGGGGACGGCCTTGGTGGCCGGGAGAAACCGCGTGCCGAGACCTGCGACCGGGAAAACTGCCTTGCGAACTCTCTTCATGCCTTCAATTATCCGTTTGCAGGCCGGCTCCGCAATCCCGCCCCGCGACATTTTCACGCCGGAATTGAGGATTATCGGGCGGATGAAGGGAAACTTGCACCGGTAGAAGCATCGAGGCGCCTTTTCGTTCCAGGGGCAGCCTATGGTAAACCAATTCCTAACCTGGTTCGGCGATGAATGGTCTTTCCCAAGACGGAGAAGGAGGAAAAGATGTCCGTTCGCAATGCCGCAAAGCGTTTCACCAGCGTCATGACGGCCGCCAGCCTCTCGCTCGCCATGCTGATGCCTGCCGGGCCGGCCTTCGCCGATGCCGGCTTCCGGCAATGGGTCGCCGGCTTCCGCGCCACCGCGGTGCAGGGGGGCGTTTCCGGCGCCGTCTATGACCGCGCCTTCAGGGGCATCGACGAACCCGATCCGGTGGTGCTGGAAAAAGCCCGAACCCAGCCGGAATTCACCGCGCCCGCCTGGGATTATTTCGACAACCGCGTCCACGACCAGTCGGTCGCGGTCGGCCAGCAGATGGCCAGGAAATGGAAGCCGTGGCTGGACAGGATCGAGGCGAGGTTCGGCGTTGACCGCAACGTCCTGCTGGCCATCTGGTCGATGGAATCCAACTATGGCGAGATCCTCAAGCGCGACGACATCATGCGCAATGTCGTCCGCTCGCTGGCGACCCTGGCCTATGGCGATCAGAAGCGGTCGAAATATGCCCGCACGCAACTGGTCGCCGCACTGAAGATCCTCCAGACCGGCGACATCGACGAGAGCCACCTCATGGGTTCCTGGGCGGGCGCCATGGGCCAGACCCAGTTCATCCCGACCAGCTACCAGCACTATGCCGTGGACATGGACGGCAACGGCAAGCGCGACATCTGGAATTCCATTCCCGATGCGCTGGCGACATCAGCCAATCTGCTCAAGAAGAATGGCTGGCAGGCCGGCAAGACCTGGGGCTACGAGGTGGCCTTGCCGGCCGGCAAGCTGCCCGCAGGCTCCAGGACGCTGGCGCAATGGCAGGCGCTCGGCGTGGTCAGGGCGAGCGGCAAGCCGTTCAGGAACCTCAGCGACAAGGCGACGTTGAAAGTACCGGATGGCCGCGGCGGCCCCGCTTTCCTGATGATCAGGAATTTCTCGGTCATCAAGGCCTACAACAATGCGGACAAATACGCGCTTGCCGTTGGCCTTCTTGCCGACGAGATCGCCGGTTCCACCGGCCTCGTACAGGACTGGAAACGGCCTTTCACCAAGCTGACGTTCGAGGAAAGGCAGGAATTGCAGAAGCGGCTCTCCCAGCACGGCCTTTATGACGGCAAATTCGACGGCAAGATCGGCGACGGGTCGAAGTCGGCCATCATGGCCTATCAGGCAAAGGTCGGCTTGACCCAGGACGGCTATCCGAGCATGGAAGTGCTAAAATGGCTCAGGCAAAAATAGGGCCTGTCATGAACTGAGGAGGAGCGATTGGCTTGGGCTGCGCGCATCGGGACCTTCATTCCCCGCATGCTGGTGCTGTTCCTGGCCGTCGCCGTGCTCGCCGTCGCCATGGCAGGCGCCTTCCATGCCCCCGCCATGGCGCAGGAGCAGCAAAGCCGCGGCTGGTCATTGCGTGACCTTCTGTTCCCGCGCCGCAGCGAGCGGATCGAGCCGCCGCTGGACATCCAGAAACCAAGGCCCAGGCCGAAGGCAAAAAAGCCGCGTGCCCCGCGTCCGCCCGCGGAACCGGAAATCCCGATCGCCGAGAAGGCGCCGGACGCCCGGGTCGTCCTGGTGGTCGGCGATTTCATGGCGGCCGGGCTCGCCGAAGGTCTAGATACCGCCTTTGCCGAGAATACCGGCGTCAGGATCGTCGTTCGCTCCAATGGCTCGTCGGGCTTCGTGCGCGATGATTTCTACAATTGGCCGGAACAGATCAAATCGTTGATAGAGACCGAAAAGCCCGCCGCCGTGGTCGTGATGCTCGGTTCCAACGACCGCCAGCCGATGAAGGTGGGGGATGTGCGCGAGCAGCCCCGTTCCGAGACCTGGACCAAGGAATACGAACGTCGCACCGAAGCGTTCGGCAAGGCCATCGCCACGGCTAAGGTGCCTTTCCTGTGGGTCGGCATGCCGGCGTTCAGGGTTTCGAAGATGACATCCGACATGCTCGCCTTCAACGACATCTACCGTCAGGCGGCCGAAAGCCATGGCGGCGAATTCGTCGATATCTGGGATGGATTCGTCGACGAGAACGGCGCCTTCGTCACCAGTGGCCCCGACATCAACGGCCAGCCCGTGCGGCTGCGCTCCGATGACGGCATCAACATGTCGAAGGCCGGCAAGCGCAAGCTCGCCTTCTATACCGAAAAGCCGTTGATGAAGGTCCTGGGCCTGGCCGCGCCGGGAAGCGTCGCCCCGACCGCTGCTCCTGCCGGCGCGCCGGTCGAGGCGCCGGCGCCGGCCGCCGCTCCCATCGTCATTGACCGCACCGCGCCGATGCTGCTCAGCGATCCGGCGCTCGACGGCGGCACGGAACTGCTCGGCGCCGGACCGCCCGCGAAGGCCAACCCGCGCCTGCCCGGCGAAAGACTGGTGGTCGAGGGCAAGGCGCCGGTGGCTTCGCCCGGCCGCGCCGACGATTTCGCCTGGCCGCCCAGGACAAATCCAGCGGCCGCGGCTGGCACGACGACGGCCATCACTCCTTAGCAGCGCGGAGGGCCCGAAACCGTTTCGGAACTCGCTCCTGCGAGCCATAGGATGGCGTTTTCAAGAACCGGAGCGAGCGTACTTTTTGGGTACGGGAGCACCGGAAGCGCAGAAAACGCCTTATGGCCGCAGCAGTAGAGTTTCCAAACGGGCTCAGCGGGGCAGGACGCTCGAACCCATCAATGCCTCGTCGATCGAACGCGCCGCCTGGCGGCCTTCGCGTATCGCCCACACCACCAGCGACTGGCCGCGGCGCACGTCACCCGCGGCATAGAGCCTGTCGACGCTGGTCCGGTAGTCGCGGTCATTGGCCTCGACATTGCGGGAGCGTCGGCTGTCGGTGACGATCTTCATCTCCCCTTCGAGCTCCGACACCACGCCGGCCATGGCCGGCCCGGCAAAGCCGATGGCGATGAAGGCGAGATCGGCGCGGATGACGAACTCGGTGCCGACGATCGGTCGGCGCTTGTCGTCGACCTCGCAGCATTTGACACCGGTCAGCTGGCCTTCCTCGCCGATGAATTCGAGTGTCGCCACCTGGAATTCGCGCTCGGCGCCCTCGGCCTGCGAGGAGGAGGTGCGCATCTTGGTCGCCCAGTAGGGCCAGACGGCGAGCTTGTCTTCCTTCTCCGGCGGCTGCGGACGGATGTCGAGCTGCGTGACGCGCACGGCGCCTTGGCGGAAGGCGGTGCCGACGCAGTCGGAAGCGGTATCGCCGCCGCCGACGACGACGACATGCTGGCCGCTGGCGATGATCGGGTGCGACGGCCACGCCACCGACTGGATCGGCTCGCCGCCGACACGCCGGTTCTGCTGCACCAGGTAAGGCATCGCGTCATAGACGCCGCCGAGATCGTCACCGGGGATGTTGGCCGCACGCGGGGTCTCGGATCCGCCGCAATAGAGCACCGCGTCATGCTCGGCGAGCAGTTCGGCCACGGGCTTGTCGATGCCGACATTGACGCCGCAATGGAAGGTCACGCCTTCGCCCTGCATCTGCTCGATGCGGCGATCGATATAGTGCTTCTCGATCTTGAAGTCGGGAATGCCATAGCGCATCAGCCCGCCTGGCCGGCTTTCGCGTTCGTAGACATGGACATCATGGCCGGCGCGGCCGAGCTGCTGGGCGGCGGCCATGCCGGCCGGGCCGGAGCCGATGACGGCGACGCGCTTGCCCGTCTTCCTCTCCGGCGGATAGGGCCTGATATGGCCGGTCTCGTAGGCCTTGTCGGCGATCGCCTGCTCGACCGTCTTGATGGCCACCGGAATGTCCTCGAGGTTCAGCGTGCAGGCTTCCTCGCAAGGCGCGGGGCAGATGCGGCCGGTGAATTCGGGGAAATTGTTGGTCGAATGCAGGTTGCGGATCGCATTGTCCCAGTCCCTGTTATAGACGAGGTCGTTCCAGTCCGGGATCTGGTTGTGGATCGGGCAGCCGGTCGGCCCGTGACAGAACGGGATGCCGCAGTCCATGCAGCGCGCGGCCTGTTTCTCGACCTCCTTGTCCGACATCGGCAGCGTAAACTCGCGGAAATGCCGGATGCGGTCGGAGGCCGGCTGGTACTTGTGCACCTGCCGGTCGATCTCGAGAAAGCCTGTTACCTTGCCCATAGTCCAGTTCCTGCTGTCCAGATGGTGCGGTTTTCGCCGCACCCGTTAACCTCTTCAGGCAGCCGTGGCAACCTTCCGCGAGAGGTCAAATTATCAGTGACATGGAGCCGGGAAGCCTGGGCTTCCCGGCCTTTGCGAAGATCTATTCGGCCGCCACGCTCATGCGCATGCGTTCCATCTCGATCAGCGCGCGGCGGTATTCGACCGGCATGATCTTGCGGAATTTCGGCCGGAACGCCGCCCAATTGTCGAGGATCTCGCGGCCGCGCACCGAACCCGTATAGTGCACGTGGTTCGAGATCAGCTGATAGAGCCGCTCCTCGTCATGGCTGGTCATGTCACCCGAGACGTCGACGCGGCCCTTGTGGTCGAGGTCGCCGCCATGATGCAGCAGCTTTTCCATCAGGTCGTCTTCTTCCGGCACCGGCTCCAGCTCGACCATGGCCATGTTGCAGCGCTCGGCGAAATCGCCCGCCTCGTCCAGCACATAGGCAACGCCGCCCGACATGCCGGCGGCGAAGTTGCGGCCGGTCTTGCCGATGACGACGACGATGCCGCCGGTCATGTATTCGCAGCCATGGTCGCCGACGCCCTCGACGACGGTGACGACGCCCGAGTTGCGCACCGCGAAGCGCTCGCCGGCGACACCGGCAAAATAGGCCTCGCCTTCGGTAGCGCCATAGAGCACCGTGTTGCCGACGATGATGGACTCGGCCGCGACGATCTTGGCTTCATCCGGCGGCCGGATGACGATGCGGCCGCCCGACAGGCCCTTGCCGACATAGTCGTTGCCGGCGCCGACCAGCTCGAAGGAGATGCCGCGCGCCAGGAAGGCGCCGAAGGACTGGCCGGCGGTGCCGGTCAGCTTCACCTGGATCGTATCCTCGCGCAGGCCCTTGTGCCTGAAGCGCTTGGCCACCTCGCCCGACAGCATGGCGCCCGCCGAACGATCGACATTGCGGATGTCGACCTCGATCTTGACCGGCTGCTTGGCCTCCAGTGCCGGCTTGGCCAGCTCGATCAGCTTGCGGTCGAGCACGTCGTCGATCGGGTGCTTCTGCCGCTCGGTCCAGTGCACCGCCTCATGTGGCGCATCGGGCTTGTAGAACATCTTCGAGAAGTCGAGCCCGCGCGCCTTCCAATGCTGGATCACGTCGCGCTTTTCCAGGAGATCGGCGTCGCCGATGATCTGGTCGATATGGGTGAAGCCCATTTCGGCAAGCAGTCCGCGCACCTCTTCAGCGACATAGAAGAAGAAGTTGATGACGTGCTCGGGCGTGCCCTTGAAGCGCTTGCGCAGCACCGGATCCTGCGTCGCCACGCCGACCGGGCAGGTGTTGAGATGGCATTTGCGCATCATGATGCAGCCGGCCGCGATCAACGGCGCGGTCGAGAAGCCGAACTCGTCGGCGCCGAGCAGCGCGCCGATGATGACGTCGCGGCCCGTGCGCAATCCGCCATCGACCTGCAGCGCCACGCGCGACCTGAGACCGTTGAGCACCAGCGTCTGGTGCGTCTCGGCAAGGCCCATCTCCCACGGGCTGCCGGCATGCTTGAGCGACGTCAGCGGCGAGGCACCCGTGCCGCCATCGTAGCCCGAAATGGTGATGTGGTCGGCGCGCGCCTTGGCGACGCCCGCCGCTACCGTGCCGACCCCGACCTCCGACACCAGCTTGACCGAAATGTCGGCCGCCGGGTTGACGTTCTTCAGATCGTAGATCAGCTGCGCCAGATCCTCGATCGAATAGATGTCGTGATGCGGCGGCGGCGAGATCAGGCCGACGCCGGGCGTCGAGTGCCGGACCTTGGCGATGGTGGCGTCGACCTTGTGGCCGGGCAACTGGCCGCCCTCGCCGGGCTTGGCGCCTTGCGCCACCTTGATCTGCATGACGTCGGAGTTGACGAGATATTCGGCCGTCACGCCGAACCGTCCGGAAGCGATCTGCTTGATCGCCGAACGTTCGGGGTTCTTGCCGCCGCCGGGCAGCGGCAGATAGCGGTCTGCCTCCTCGCCGCCCTCGCCAGTGTTCGACTTGCCGCCGATGGCGTTCATGGCGCGCGCCAGCGTCGTATGCGCTTCCCTGGAGATCGAGCCGAACGACATCGCGCCGGTCGAGAAACGCTTGACGATCTCGGCCGCGGGCATGACGTCGTCGAGCGCGACCTTCTTGCGGCCGGTATCTTCCGCCAGCTTGATCTTGAACAGGCCACGAATGGTCTGCGCGCGCGCCGTCTCGCTGTCGATCTGCGCGGAATACTCCTTGAAGGTCTCCCAAGACCCCTGGCGCACGGCATGCTGCAAGGTGGCGACCGCGTCGGGCGACCACATATGCGCCTCGCCGCGCATGCGGAACAGGTATTCGCCGCCGACATCCAGGCTGTTGCGCAGCACCGGATCGTTGCCGAAACCATCCGTATGACGCCTGAACGTCTCCTCGGCGATCTCGTCCAGCCCGACGCCTTCGATCAGCGTGGCGGTGCCGGTGAAATACTTCTCCACGAAATCGGTCTTCAGCCCGATCGCGTCGAAGATCTGCGCGCCGCAATAGGACTGGTAGGTCGAGATGCCCATCTTCGACATCACCTTGAGGATGCCCTTGCCGATCGACTTGATGTAGCGCGACACGACTTCGTAGGCGTCGACCTCTTCAGGCAGTTCGCCGCGCTTGTGCATGTCGAGCAGCGTGTCGAAGGCGAGATAGGGATTGATCGCTTCGGCGCCGTAACCGGCGAGGCAGCAGAAATGATGCACTTCGCGCGGCTCGCCGGATTCCACGACGAGCCCGACCGAAGTACGCAGCCCCTTGCGGATCAGATGATGATGCACCGCGGCCGTGGCCAGAAGCGCGGGAATGGCGATGCGGTCCGGCCCGAGCTGGCGGTCGGACAGGATGATGATGTTGTAGCCGCCGGCGACCGCCGCTTCCGCCCGCTCGCACAGCCGATCGATGGCGCCCTGCATGCCGGCCGCGCCCTCGATCGAGGCATAGGTGATGTCGATCGTCTTGGTGTCGAACCGATCCTCGGTGTGGCCGATGGAGCGGATCTTTTCGAGATCGCCATTGGTCAGGATCGGCTGGCGCACTTCCAGCCGCTTGCGGCGCGAACTGCCGACCAGGTCGAAAATGTTGGGCCGCGGGCCGATGAAGGACACCAGGCTCATCACCAGTTCCTCGCGGATCGGATCGATCGGCGGATTGGTGACCTGGGCGAAGTTCTGCTTGAAATAGGTGTAGAGCAGCTTCGATCTGTCCGACATTGCCGAGATCGGCGTGTCGGTGCCCATCGAACCGACGGCTTCCTGGCCTGTGGTGGCCATCGGCGACATCAAGAGCTTGGTGTCTTCCTGGGTGTAGCCGAACGCCTGCTGGCGGTCGAGCAGGCTGACATCCTTGCGCAGCGCGCGCGGCTCGACCGGCTTCAGGTCCTCCAGGATGAGCTGCGTATTGGCGAGCCAGGTCTTGTAGGGATGCCTGGTGGCGATCTCCGACTTGATCTCCTCGTCGGAAACGATGCGGCCCTTGGCAAGATCGATCAAGAGCATGCGGCCGGGCTGCAGCCGCCACTTCTGGACGATCTTTTCCTCCGGCACAGGCAGCGCGCCGGCCTCCGACGCCATGATGACCCGGTCGTCGTCGGTGACGATGTAGCGCGCTGGCCGCAAGCCGTTGCGGTCGAGCGTGGCGCCGATCTGGCGCCCGTCGGTGAAGGCGACCGCGGCGGGCCCGTCCCACGGCTCCATCAGCGCCGCGTGGTATTCGTAGAAGGCCTTGCGGTCGGCGTCCATGAGCTTGTTGCCGGCCCAGGCTTCCGGGATCAGCATCATCATGGCGTGGCTGAGGCTGTATCCGCCCTGGAACAGGAACTCGAGCGCATTGTCGAAACATGCGGTGTCGGACTGGCCCTCATAGGAGATCGGCCAGAGCTTGGAGATGTTGTTGCCGAACAGCTCCGAATCCACCGACGCCTGGCGCGCCGCCATCCAGTTGTTGTTGCCGCGCACGGTGTTGATCTCGCCATTATGCGCGACCATGCGATAGGGATGCGCCAGCTTCCACGAGGGGAAGGTGTTGGTGGAGAAGCGCTGGTGGACCAGGATCAGCGCCGTTTCGAAGCGCGGATCGGACAGGTCCTTGTAATAGGCTCCGACCTGATAGGCCAGGAACATGCCCTTGTAGACGATGGTGCGCGCCGACAGCGACACGCAGTAGGCGCCGATGTCCTTGTTGTCGTTCTCGGCGTAGATGCGGCCCGATATGACCTTGCGCAGCAGATAGAGCCTGGCCTCGTACTCCTCGTCGTCGGGAATGTCGGCCGTGCGTCCGATGAAGACCTGCCGGTGGAACGGCTCGGATGCCACGATATCCGGGGCCTTGGAGAGCGACGAATTGTCGACCGGCACGTCACGGAAGCCGAGCAGCGGCAGCCCCTCGGACTGCGCCGATTCGGCAATGATGTCCTCGACATGGGCGCGCAGCGCGGCATCCTGCGGCATGAACCAATGGCCGACGCCATACTGCCCCGCCGGCGGCAGCTCGACGCCCTGCGCGGCCATCTCCTCGCGGAAGAAGCCGTCGGGTATCTGCACCAGCACGCCCGCGCCGTCGCCCATCAGCGGATCGGCGCCGACGGCGCCGCGATGCGTCAGGTTTTCGAGCATGGAAAGCCCGTCCTCGACGATCGTGTGCGACTTCGCGCCCTTCATGTTGACGATGAAGCCGACACCGCAGGCATCGTGCTCGTTGCGCGGATCATAAAGGCCCTGGGCGGTCAAACCGGTGCGGCGGGTATTGGCCAGGGTTTTGACGGCTGCCGCTTTCGTCTGCGCGGCCTTGCCGTTCGTCGCAGCGTGCGTCAATTCCGTCATCGTCCTGTCCTCCATTCCGCGTCCTTGCGGGCGCTGGTTTGCCTCGGGAAGCGCATTGCTTCCCCTTCATCCTTACGGCACGTCTTGCGAAATCCTTGCCGAACCATGCGGCTCACCGCGCGGTTCGCATCCGGTATCGTACAGGCCAGAGCACGGCCGTCCACCTGTCGCTCGCAGCAAAAGCCGGAGAGGCTTAGAATACGCCAATCCAGCCTGTTTTGCGCGACAAAATAAGACAGCACTACTGTCCTAAATTTTTATGGCAGAAAAGCCGGGCGCATACAAGACCGATTCACAAAAAACTTAGGCGTTCCGCGACACAAAGTTTCGTGAAATACCCGCTAAACGCAAGCTTCGGTCCCTGCCGGTTTTCGGCAGCTCGCTGGCTTTACCCGTTTTCTGGCGTCTGGCCCTTGCGAGCCAGCCATGAAACCGGTCAAGGTTGCAGCGATTTTCCCAGCACAGGCAGATGCATGTTCTTCGCTTCCGACAATTGGGCAGGCGCCCACCCCAACATCGCCTCCGGCCTCTCGGCCCACGCCGGCGGCTTTTCCACTGCCTATGGCGATGGCGCGCTCGACCAGGCCGTCTGCCAGCGCTTCAGCGAAATCTTCGAACGCGAGGTTGCGGTGTTCTTCGTGGCCACCGGCACCGCCGCCAATTCGCTGGCGCTGACCGCCTACAACAAGCCCGGCGGCATTTCCTTCGCTCATCGCGAATCGCATGTCATCGAAGATGAGTGCGGCGCACCGGAATATTTCTCCGGCGGCTCGCGGCTGCATGCCGTCGATGGCGCGCTGGGCCGGATCGATCCGCACAATCTGGAAACGGCGATCGGCCGTTTCGCCGGCGAGGTGGTCCATTGGGGCCGGCCGATGGCGGTCTCGATCACCCAGTCGACGGAGGTCGGCACGGTCTACGGCCTGCATGACATCGCCGCGATCTCGGCCATCGCGCGGCAACATTCCGTGCCATTGCATATGGACGGCGCCCGCTTTGCCAATGCACTGGTCGCGCTCGACACGACGCCCGCCGAAATGACCTGGAAAAGTGGCGTCGACATACTGTCTTTCGGCGGCACCAAGAACGGCTGCTGGTGCGCCGAGGCGATCGTGCTGTTCGATCTCGAGCGTGCCCGGGAATTGGCCTTCCTGCGCAAGCGCGCCGCCCAGCTGTTTTCCAAATCGCGCTTTATCGCGGCACAGTTCGAGGCTTATTTCCGCGACGGCCTGTGGCTCGACACCGCCAGGCACGCCAATGCCATGGCTGCCCGTCTTGCCGCGGCGATCGAGGATTCCGAGACGGCGAAACTGGCTTGGCTGCCGCAAGCGAACGAGGTTTTCGCGGTGATGAAAAAGGCTGAAGCCGACAGGCTGCAGGCGGCGGGTGCTGTTTTCTACGACTGGCACAAGCCGCATGGCTTCGAAGGCCATATCGGCGAGGACGAATTGCTCTATCGCTTCGTCACCAGTTTTGCGACGACGTCAGAGGAAGTCGACCGCTTTGGCCAGTTGATCGCAGGATAATTGCTGTTCTCGGCAAATAAAAAAGAAGCGGCGCCTTTCGGCGCCGCTTCCGTCTCGGGAGGAGACTTAGGGATTACGCAGCGGTCTTGGCCTCGATCTGCTTGGCCTTGGCCGGAGCCGAAGTGATCGCGATCTTGCGCGGCTTCAGTTCCTCGGGGATGTTGCGCTTCAGGTCGACGAAGAGCAGGCCGTTCTTCAGCGTGGCGCCCACGACCTCGACGTGGTCGGCAAGCTGGAAGCGGCGCTCGAAGGCCCTGGAGGCAATGCCGCGATAGAGCAGTTCGGAACCCTCGCCCGTGCCCTCATCCTTGCGCTCGCCTTTCACGGTCAGCACATTGCGGTGGGCCTCGATCGAGATCTCCTCGTCCGAGAAGCCGGCGACAGCCATCGAGATGCGGTAGGCATCCTCACCGGTGCGCTCGATGTTGTAGGGCGGATAGGTCTGCGCGCCATCGGGCTGCGCAAGGGAATCAAGCATGGTGAAGAGACGGTCGAAGCCGACGGTCGAGCGATAGAGCGGGGAAAAATCAACGTGACGCATGGTGTGTTCTCCTGTTGAGCAACAAGGCTTGCGTTTGGCCGGTGCGAAACCCGTGAGCGGCGTTCCGGTTTGACCAGCGGCCCCGACATTGGCGGCCGCAATCAACATTTGGGGAGCGGGCAAAGCCATTTCAAGATTTTGCCTCCCGGCAAAAATCGAGGATGAACGGCAGATGAACCGGCGCTTTTGCGCGCGTTCAGACAGCCGCCGCTAGACTGCTCTCGACATCAAGGACAAGCGGCGCCGGATTTGCATGGACCGGGCGCCGCGACGAGGCCGAACCGGGTGCAACGTCCCTTCCTCCCGGATCGACAGGGGCCGGAAGCGCGCTCATAGCGGCTTCCGGCCTTCCCTGTTGCCGATCCGACGCTCCCGGAATTCCTTTGCTTTTGGCCCATGGACGGCTATCAACCTTGGCGAGGCCGGCCACGACAGGCAGGCATGCGAGACGCCGAGCACGAAGCGCCGAATGACGGATCTCCCTTTTCACGAAACTCCCCTTTTTCATGAAACTGAGGGCAACCCGCGACCGGAAAACGCCACCGGCGGCTTTTTTACGGCACGCGACGGCAAGAAGATACGCTATGGCCTGTTCGCCGCGGTCGCCCGCCCGATGAAGGGCACCGTGGTGCTGCTGTCCGGCCGCAACGAGTGCATCGAGAAATATTTCGAAACCATCCGCGACCTTGCGGCGCGCGGTTTTGGCGTCGCCACGCTGGACTGGCGCGGCCAAGGCGGCTCCGACCGGCTGATCCGCGATCGCCAGCGCGGCTATATCAGGTCCTTCCGCGACCACACGGCCGACCTTGAACAGTTCTTCGAGGAGATCGTGCTGCCGGACTGCCGCGGGCCGTACTACATCCTTGCCCATTCGGCCGGCGCCGTGATCACGCTGCTTGCTTCGCCCTCCATGGTCAACCGCGTGCGGCGCATGGTGCTGATCGCGCCGTTCTTCACCTTGCCCGACCTGCCCGTCTCGATCCGGACGGTCCGCCGCGTCTGTTCGCTGTTTTGTGCCCTGGGCCTTGGCCGGCTTTACGCCGCCTGGGGGCCGCGGCCGAAGGTTACCGCTCCCTTCGACACCAACAAGGTAACGACGGATCCGGAACGCTACCGCCGCAACACTAAGATCTACGAGGATCACCCGCAACTGGCGCTTGGCGGCCCGACGATCCGCTGGCTGAGAGCGGCTGCCGAAGCCGCGGAAGCGGTAAGCGATCCCGAATTCATGGCCCGCATCCGGGTCCCCCTGCTGGTCATCGCCGCCGGTGCCGATCAGGTCGTCTCGACCAAGGCCGTGGAAGCCTATGCCAGGCGTCTGCGCCTCGGCTCGCTGCTCATGATCGACGGCGCGCGTCACGAGATCCTGCAGGAGGCCGACATCTACCGCGAGCAATTCCTCGCCGCCTTCGACGCTTTCATTCCCGGCAGCGACGACCCGACGGCCTGATGGCGCGTATTGCCGAGACCGGAGCCGGTCCGGCGCCGGCTCATGCCTGGTTGGCGAAATTCCATAATCCGGTTGGCCCCCCAGGTCGCCCCGCTATCCGCCGACAACGCCCGTTCCCAGCACGCCGTCTTGCACGGATCAATGTCGGACGATGATCGCGCCGACGCCTCGGCAGGTTTAACGGCTATGCATGCTTCTCAATTCGGCCGTTCGGCCGGAGACAGCTCGACGCCTGGTTCCCGTTCCGGCGCCGGGCGCTAGTTACCGTCCGCAGAGGTCAGTCGACGGGATCGGGAGGAGCGGTCATGAACGCATCGGGCACGCTGCCACGCCAGGGCCATCGCCTGCTGCAGCTCGGCATCGCCCTCCTGCTGTTTTCGTCATTCGAAGGGTTCGCCATCCCATACCTCGCCGCACCGCGGCTCGGATTGTCGGTTCACACACTCAGCGCCTTGCAGGGCGTCCTGCTGCTGGTTTTGGGTCTCGTCTGGTCCAGGCTCAATCTTGGCGTCGCGATGTCGCGGATTGCGTTCTGGTTCCTGATCTATTCAGCCTTGGCCATCCTGGCAGCCTATGTGATGGCCAGCCTCTGGGGAGCCGGCGACGAGACGATGCCGCTGGCGGCCGGAGCCGCGCATGGAAGCGCCTTTCAGGAATACGCGATCAAAGGCATCGCCTATTCGTCCGCGCCGACCGGCCTCATCGCTTTCGCGCTCATTCTATGGGGCCTGCGTCTCTCAGACGCCTAAAGCGCATCGCGGCGAAACGGATGCTCAGCCGCGCAGGGCCGCCATCGCCGCTGCATGGAGCTCGGGCGTCGCCGCCGCCAATATATCGCCGCCATTCTCGGCCGGCCCGCCGTCGAAGGTGGTGACCACGCCGCCCGCCTTCTCGATGATGGGGATCAGCGCCACGATGTCATAGGGCTTCAGTCCGGGATCGGCGACGATGTCGACGCTTCCCGCGGCGACCATGGCGAAGGCGTAGCAGTCGGTGCCATAGCGAGCGAGTTGCACCTGCCTCTCGAACTGGTCGTAGCGCAGGCGCGCCTCGCCCTTGAACAGCGCCGGCGTCGTGGTGAACAGCGTTGCTTCAGCAAGGCTCGTCGTCTTGCGTGTGACCAGTTTGCGCGGCCCGCCCGGCCCCTCATAATGGGAGCCGGAGGCGTTGGCGTAGAAGAGCTCGCCGGTGAAGGGCTGCGACATCAATCCGGCAACGGCATCGCCCTCCACCGTCAATCCGACCAGCGTCCCCCACACCGGCAGGCCGGAGATGAAGGCGCGCGTGCCGTCGATCGGATCGATTACCCAGACATGCCTGCTGGAAATATTCTCGCTTCCATGTTCCTCGCCGAGAATGCCATGGTCCGGATATTGCGCCGAGATCAGCGCCCGGATGGCACGCTCGGCTTCGCGATCGGCTTCGGTGACCGGATCGAAGCTGCCCTTTTCCTTGTTGGCGACCGCGCCCTGGTTGCGGAAGCGCGGCAAGGTTTCCGCCGCCGCCGCTTGCGCGATGCGGCGCATGAAATCGATGCTGATGTCCAACTGATTCTCCCGCATTGCAGCATGGCCGAGCCCACGTGTGCCGCCAGTTCCGCGCCAAGACAAGGGTGTTCCAGGATTTTTCGCCGCGCCGACTGTTGCCAGAATAACACGCCGGCGCCACCGAAGCGCAATTTCCACATCACTCTGAATTAAAAAAGCCGGTAGGTCGCTTGACATTTGTGCAGCGCACCATACCCTTGATCTCGGACAGGGTTTCCTGTCCATGCCCTCCTTGGGCGTTTCCTCCCTAGACTTCGACCGTATCGTGCGAACGATGCGGTCTTTTTTTCGCCGCCAGTTCCAATCCCCGCCAATCCCGATCCATGTCGCCCAGAACTATGCGGCGGTTGTGGATGGCGCCATCTAATGAAACCGGGCTCTGTTCACTCCGCGGCCAGCGGCAGATCCATGAAATGGTGGTCGGGCATGGCCATCAGGTCGGCCGAAAATCGCGCCAGGTCGTCGGCCAGCGCATCGAAGCCCGCCGCTTTCTCGAATGTCCGCTCATTCATATAGAGCCCGCGATTGACCTCGATCTGCAGCGCATGGAGATGGCGCGCCGGGCGACCGTAGTGTTCGGTGATGAAGCCGCCGGCATAGGGCTTGTTGTGGGCGACGGTATAGCCCATGGCGTTGAGCAGGCCGATTGCGGTCTCGGTCAATGCCGCGGTGGCCGAGATGCCGAAGCGGTCACCAATGATGAAATCGGGCCGCAGGCCGTTGTCGCCGACGCGGATGCTCGCCGGCATCGAGTGACAGTCGATCAGCACGGCAAAGCCGAAACGCGCGTGGGTTCGCGTCAACAGCCGTTTCAGCGTCTCATGATAGGGTTTGTAGACCGCCTCGATGCGGGCAACCGCTTCGGCCAGCGGCAGGCGACCGGAGTAGATGTCGAGGCCTTCACCGACCAGCTTCGGAACGGTGCCGAGCCCGCCGGCCACGCGCGCGGAACGGATGTTGCAGAAGGACGGCACCGGCTCGGCGAACATGCGCGGATCGAGTTCCCACGGCTCGCGGTTGACGTCGAGATAGGCACGCGGGAAATTTGCCGCGAGCATCGGCGCGCCAAGCGCCACCGCGCCGCCGAACAGCTCGTCGACATAGCAGTCCTCGGACCGGCGAATGGCGTTGCGGTCCAGCCTCGCCATGGCGAGGAAGCGCTCCGGATAATGGCGCCCGCTGTGGGGTGAGTTGAAGAGGAAGGGGACGCGCTGCTCGGCGCCCGACCGGATTTCGAAGGGGGGAACGACCGAAAAATCCTCGGCTGCCGTCTTCAATTTGAACGAACCCGAAAACACCAATGCATCATAGGATGAAAGTGCCACCTCGACGGCCGCATGTCCAGCATTTCGGCGCCGGCACCGCCTTTCCGAATGCGGATTATGCCGCGCCTCGTTCACTTGATGTTTACCCTCGCCTCCTCATATACAGGATGGTTAACGGCCCTGCCTTTCGGCAGAGTCCGGGCGGGTGATTCGGACGGGATATCATGGCACGCATTCTTCTGGCGGAAGACGACGACGATATGCGTCGCTTCCTCGTCAAGGCGCTGGAGCGCGCCGGTTACCAGGTCAGCGATTTCGACAACGGCGCCAGTGCCTATGAGCGGCTGCGCGAGGAACCGTTCTCGCTGCTTTTGACCGATATCGTCATGCCGGAGATGGACGGCATCGAGCTGGCCCGCCGCGCCACCGAGATCGATCCCGACCTCAAGGTCATGTTCATCACCGGTTTCGCCGCCGTTGCGCTGAACCCGGATTCCAAGGCGCCGAAAGACGCCAAGGTGCTGTCGAAGCCGTTCCATCTGCGCGACCTCGTCAACGAGGTCGAGAAGATGCTGCAGGCGGCCTGAGCCGTTTTTGCCCAAGGCATCGGCGACTATCGGCCGGTGCGGCAAAACGGAGCCTTCTTTCCCCTTTCCTGCTATTGACGCGCCGGATCAAAAATGGTGTATGCGCGGCTTCGGATGGGCGTGTAGCTCAGCGGGAGAGCACTGCATTGACATTGCAGGGGTCACAGGTTCAATCCCTGTCACGCCCACCATCCTTTCAAAGACTTAGCTTCTTGGGCCGATTGGCACAGAACGGCACAAAACGCCCACTGAGCTCCTGAATGGTGCCCTTGAGTATTCCGATGCGGCCGATCCGTGACAGCTTGTGTGTTACGCCCGATATGGCGGGGTCAAGAAAAAGCCGAACGGAACAACCAGCGCCGTGAGAAGTTAGCCGGCACGCTTCCCTCCGCCCTCCGTCGGCTCAATAGCCCCGTCTGCGCTCCCGGGGTTTCTGCGTTTTGGGCATCTACCTCCAATTGCCGACCGAATCGCTCTTTCGGGTGACTTTCTTAAAGGAGTGAACTGTTCAAATCTGGAGTCTCTCTAAGCGGGAGGAACGGATGGGCAGCGATTTCGAGGCCGCACGACGACACCTGAAGCGCGCGCGTCAGTGCCTTCATGGCGATGATCACGTGAGCAGAGAAACGGTTGAGAGAATCGATGAAATGATCATAGCCCTGGCCGCGGAGGAGTGCTCTTCGTTTGGCTCCCTCTTCCCCTTCGGCCATCGAACGACGCGGAACTCTGAGGCCGCCTCGTCCAAGGCATAGCTCTACCTGCTGAAGGCAAACACTCGCGGTCCGTCGAAGGCCCCGCTGGCTCCGGCCGGCCGGCTCTTCGAACTTGCCGGAGGCGGTTTCGTCTCGCTGGGCAACAAAGGCTTTTTGTCATATAAGCGGAACCTGATATTCGGCGGCTGATTTCCGTGGCGGCAGCGTTCCCACACGCTGCTGGCCGAGGTTCCGAACCTTGGTCGGGCCCGCATCGCCCCGCCAGTGGTGCGGGCCCACAAAGCGGCACCTAGAACCAAGCCGCTGGCTTCGGCCGGGGCTACGGCTTGTTCATGGGTGTTGTCTTTGACGCGGGATCGAGCGCGATGCGCGACCTTCTGTAGACTTGATGAAAAGGCCGGAGCCAACAATCGCTCCGGCCCTGTTTCGTCGTCAGTCATTGCAGCTGTCGTCGGCCTTTGCCGCCGCGGTCTTGCCGCCATGCTGCTGCGCCTCGATATCCTGCTGCGATGTTGCGAGATTCTTGTCACCGCCGCCTTCCGCCCCCGCCAACGGCATTGTGCTGCCATCCTTGGCGGCCGGTTTGCCGGCACTATCCTTGGCCTTCGGAGTTTCCAAGGGCGCGTGGGTACCATCTTTCGAAATACCGGCGGTCTGTTGGGTGTCGGCGCCCGTGTTGGCAGCCGACTTGTCCGGACATGCCGCGATTGCAGAGCCCGCAGAAAACGACACCGCAAGCGCGATTACCAAAGCCATTTTCATCATGCTCGTCCTTCTGTTTGAGTGCCCTGCGGGTGAAACTAACGGCGCTTTTCTTTGTTCCGGGCCGGGCCGGGCCGTATGTCGTCATCGACGCACCACAACCGGCACGTTGATGCCACGGCGACGGCGCCAGATACTCCACGGAAGCGTTCGCCGACTCCCTTGTTATGCGGCCGAAGGGATACTCACCAGGAGTGAATGATGAAACGACTTCTTCTCGCTTCCGTCGTAGTGATTCTTTCCGGCGGCCTTGCCCTGGCGCAATCGACCAATACGACGTCGAGCGGCTCCTCCTCCACGACGACAACGATGCCGACGGATCAGAACACGGACTCGACCACGACCAAGTCGACCAACTCCAACTCCGCCAAGGATTGCGCACCGGGCCAACAGACAGGCAGCGCCAAGGAGTCAGCTCCCGGTCAGCAGGAAACCAGCGCCAAGTCCGCGGCCCCTGGCCAGATGGAAACGACGACGGAAGGTTGCTGACCGCATTGCCGCTGATGTCTCGACTCGCAACCTTGGCCTCCAGGTGCCTCGCGTCAGTTGGAACCACCTGCTGGGCTGATAGGCCGTCGGCTTCGGCCGGCGGGCGTCCAATGAATGCGGCTGTGGACTCGGTGACCCCCTACGCAAACGTGACCAAGTTCTCTGAAAAGTGACTGACGATTGTTCGCCTCGACGCGATAACGTTCCTCGACATCAGGAGGAACGCCTTGAAGCTCAATTCGCAGCAGAAGAAAACCGTCCTTGCCTCATTCCTGGGCTGGACGCTCGACGCTTTCGATTTCTTCCTTCTGACATTCCTGCTCACCGACATTGCGTCTGAATTCCAGACCGACGTCCCGGCGGTGTCAAAGGCGCTTTTCCTGACCCTTGCGACGCGCTTCATTGGCGCGTTCTTCTTCGGCACGTTGGCAGACAAATTCGGGCGCAAGCCCATCCTGATGCTCAACATCGTCAGTTATTCCGTGATCGGCGCTTTGGCCGCCCTCTCGCCCAATCTCGGCATATTCCTGGCGCTGCGCGCACTGTTCGGCATCGCCATGGGCGGCGAATGGGGACTTGGCTCCTCGCTTGCCATGGAATCCATCCCGCCCAGCGCCCGCGGCATGGTCTCGGGCATCCTGCAATGCGGCTATCCGGCCGGCTACCTTCTAGCGGCGGTCGTCTATGGCCTGCTCTATCACCAGACGGTCGGCGGCTACACGATCGGCTGGCGCGCCATGTTCCTGCTCAGTTTCATCCCGGCGCTGATCGTCCTTTTCATCCGCTCGCATGTTCCGGAATCGCCGGCCTTCGTCGAGGCGCGGAAGACCGCGAGGCCCGGCATGCTGGAGACGCTGCAAAAGCACTGGGGCGTCGCCCTCTATGCGGTGGTGCTGATGATGTTCTTCAACTTCTTCAGCCACGGCACGCAGGATCTCTACCCGACATTCCTGAAGAAGCAGCATGGTTTCGACCCGCACACGGTGAGCTGGATCACCATCGTCGCCAACATCGGCGCCATCATCGGCGGTCTGGCGTTCGGGGCGCTGTCCGAGAAGATCGGCCGCGTCAATGCGATCACGCTCGCCTGCCTGATTGCCTTGCCGTCCATCCCGCTATGGGCCTACAGCTCGACGCCCTTCATGCTGGCCATCGGCGCCTTCGTCATGCAGGTCGCGGTCCAGGGCGCCTGGGGCGTCATTCCGGTGCACCTCAACGAGCTCTCGCCCGGCGCGGTGCGCGCGACCCTGCCCGGCTTCATCTACCAGGCCGGCAATCTCGCGGCCTCCTATGGCGGTCCCTATCAGGCGGGCATAGCCGAGGCTCCCGGAGGCAGCTATGGCTACGCGTTGGCGCTGTTCGCCGGCGTGGTCGCCGTCTGCATCATCATCGTCATCCGCTTCAGTCCGGAACGGCGCGGCCAGGTGATGACCGTGCTGGACCACGACGTCAGCCGAGTCTGAGCGCCACGACGCCGGCGACGATGCTGAGCGCGGCGGCGCCGCGCCAGCCCGTCATCTTCTCGCCGAGCGCGAACACCGAGATCACCATGGCGAACAGGATGGAGGTCTCGCGCAGCGACGCCACCGAGGCGATCGGCGCCTTGGTCATAGCCCACATGACGATCCAGTAGGCAGCGCCGCTGAGCACGCCGGTGAACAGCCCCGCTTTCCAGTCGCGCGCCAGCACCGGCAAGGCCCGCGGGCCACGGAAGATCAGGCACAGCACCAGCGCTCCAAGCGCATCGCACACGAACAGCCAGGCGGCATAGCTCTGCGCCGTGGCCGCCAGCCGCGCCCCGCTGCCGTCGGACAGTGTGTAGCTGGCGATGAAGATCGAGGTCCCCAGCGCAAAGCCGACCGCGCGCAGGTTCAATCGTTCCAGATGCGCGCCGCCGCGAAACGACATCACCAGCGTGCCGGCCGACAGTAAAAGGATACCCAGAATGGCGAGCGGCGCCGGCACTTCGGCGACCACGAACATACCGCCAAGCGCCGCCAGCAAGGGCGCGGTGCCGCGCGCCAGAGGATAGGTCTGGGCGAAGTCGCCGGCCTGGTAAGCGCCGATCAGGAAGGTCCGGTAGCCCATGTGGAAGACGACGGAGGCAATGATATAGAGCCAGACTTCCGCCCTCGGCACCTCGACGAAGGGAAGTGCGAAAAGCGCGGCAAATCCCATGCCAAGCGTCATCAGGGTGATCGACAGGAAGCGGTCGAGATGGACCTTGACCAGCGCATTCCAGATCGCGTGCATCGCGGCCGCGGCAAGCACCGCGAAGAAGACGAAAAGCGTCATTTGGGCCTCATCCGCCTCCGGGGCCGGCGGGCGTTTCGAGATCGATGTCGATCCTGACCGGAAAATGATCGGAAGCCACTTCGCCAATGTCCGAGCTGACGGAGCGCACACGACCGGCAAACAGGCCGCCGACGAAGCAATGATCGAGCCGGCGCTTTGCCAGCCTGCCGTCGATGATCTTCTCATGCGTGTGGAAGTCATCCGCCGGTTCAATCGCCACGGCAGCGGCATCGACGAACCCATCCAGATAGGCGGCACCGCGATGATAGGGCGTGCCGCCGACGATGCGGCGGTATTCGGCGCTGCCCGGCTCCATGTTGAAATCGCCCATCCAGATCGCCGCCAGCGGGTTCTCCGGCTCTGGCTCGCCATTGCTCCAATTGCGCGCCGGCTCGTCGTCGGCGCCGCTCCACGGCCCGCCATCGGAGGGCGCCCGGCGATGCTCGGCAAGCAGATAGTCGATCTGCTCCAGCCGTTCTTCAGCCGCGACATGGGCGAGATGCAATGAAAGCACCCGCACCGGACCCGCCGGCGTGCGGATCATGCATTCGAGCGCCGCGTTGCGGGTGTTGAGCGGCCGCAGTGTGCGGCGCATCGGCAGCGCATGCAGCCGCGACCAGACGATCGGCAGCTTCGACAGCACCATGGTGCCGAACTGCCGGCGCCGGTTGACGATACGGCCGTCGCGCTGTTCGCTGGCGTCCATGTCGAAGGCCGGGCCGTAGACCCAGTGATAGTCCGGCAGCAGCCGCGAAAGCAGCTCTGGCTGGTCGTCGAAATTGCTGCGCTGCCAGTGCCGCTCGACCTCCTGCAAGGCGATGATATCGGCGCCGGCAACAATGCGCGCGGCGCGCGCCGGATCGTAGAGGCCGTCGCTGCCGAACCCGTATTGGATATTGTAGCTGACCAGCTTCATTGCTTATCCGGCTCAGTTTGGTGACGGCAGTACCGTTTCGACGGCGACCTTGCAATGGACCGCCGCGGCGGCCCTGCTGGGCCACGACGCAAAAGCCCCTCGCCTCGCCTAGGTCGTCAGCGGCTGGAACCGTCCCGCCGGGGAAGCCGCCAGCTCCGACCAGTCGATTTCTTCCTCCAGCCGGTGATAGGCCTCGTCACCGATCGTCCCGTTGCGGCGAAGTTCTTCCAGCGCGTCGCGCTGGCGCTTGATGGCATAGAGCCGCAGCCGGTCGTACTCGGTTGCTGCCTGGGCGTCGTCGGGGTTCTTGGCGACCTTGCGCTGTGCGGCATACTGCTCGCGCACCGCCGCCGCCGCGGTCGAGGTCTTGCCGCTCAAAATGTCGAGGGCCGCCTGCATGATGGCGACACGGGCCTGCGCGACCTCGCGGTCTATGGTCTCATCCGGTTCGAGACGAAGCAGGCGCAGCAACGGCTTCAGGCTCATGCCTTGCAGGACAAGCGTGCCCAGCACCACGCAAAAGGCGGTGAGCACGATCGGATCGCGGCCGGGGAAGTCCGCCGGCAATGCGAAGGCAGCCGCCAGCGTCACCAGGCCGCGCATGCCGCACCAGCCGATCAGCACCCCGCCGCGAAACGACGGCACCTCTTGCCGCTGCTCCGCATTGCCGAAGCGGGCAAGCCATCGGATCACGGCGCCGCAGCCCAGCACCCAGGCAAGGCGGGAAACGATGACGACCGCCAGGATCGTCCCTGCAAACAGGAATGCCTCGGACTGTCCCTGCTCGGCCAGGCGACCGACGATCAGCCGCGCCTGCAGGCCCATCAGCACGAAAGCCAGCACGTTAAGCACGAACACCGCCGTCTCCCAGACGGAATAGGAGCTGACGCGCTTTCTGGCCGACATGCGCCGCGGTGCGGTGCGCGCGATGGTCATGGCATAGACGACGATGGTGATGATGGCCGAGAGCCCCAGCCTGTCAGCCAGGATCCAGACGCCGAACGTCCCGGCGAACTGCACGACGGTGCCGCTCGCCGCATCTTCGATACGTCCAAGCATCGCCTGGGACAGGCGGCCGAGCAGATAGCCCGCGGCCAGGCTGCCGATGGTCGACAGCAGGACCATCGGAACGGCACTGCCCAAAAGAACGGGACCGGCGGCGGCAGTGATCGCGATGCGATAGATCAAAAGCGCGGTGGCGTCATTGAGCAGGCTTTCGCCCTGAAGGATGGCCGTGATGCGGTGCGGCACCTTGAACTGCCCGAGCACGGCGCTCGCGGCAACCGCGTCCGGCGGCGCCACGATGGCGCCAAGGGCTATGGCGGCAGCGATCGGCAGGCCGGCCATTTTCCAGCCGACCAGTGCCACGACGGCGGTCGTGAAAACGACCGCGCCAAGCGCCAGCAGCACAAGCGGCAGCCTGTAGCGGTTAAGATCGCGCAGCGATGTGTCGTAGGCCGCGTCGAGCAGCACCGGCGCAATGAACAGCGCAAGCGCCAGTTCCGGATCGATCTCGATCGTCGGCGCGCCGGGCAGGAAGCCAAGGCCGGCGCCCGCCAGCGCCAGCAAGGCGGGGTAAGGAACCTGCAGGCGCCGCGACAGCGCCGTCAGCGCAACGGCGATCAGCAGGAGGACAAGGGTGAGCTCAAATAGCGCCATGGCTCATCGTAGCGGCGAAGCGGAGCTCTTGGCAGTGGCAAAGCCGCAGGATGCTGTTGATTGTCCAATAGGAGTGCATCGTCCGGCAACTGGACCGGTGACCGGATCGACAGGGCGCTTCGGCCGCGTCAGTGCAGCACCAGCAGGTCGCCCGACGAGAAGGAAATCTCCGCCTTCTCGCCAACGGCCGGCGGTGGCGTCGTCGAACTGTTGAACGTGTCGAGCGAAACGGTGTTGCCGCCGATGCCGACCCGGACCCGGATCACCGAGCCGAGAAAGTGCACTTCGGAGATCTCGCCGGACAGGCTTGAATCGCGGCCGGGCTGGCGGCCGAGCGAAATGGCTTCCGGCCGCAACGCCAATGACAGCGTATCGCCGGACTTCGAGCCGTTGAGCCTGCCCTTGAGCGAGACTTCCTCGGTGTTGACACGAACCTTGCCCGACGCCGCGTCGGTGACGGTGCCTTCCAGCACGTTCAGCGTGCCGACGAAATTGGCGACGAACTTGGTTGCCGGCCGGTTGTAGATCTCGAACGGCGTGCCGACCTGCTCGGCCTTGCCGCCATACATCACCGCGATGCGGTCGGAGATCGACAGCGCCTCTTCCTGGTCATGGGTGACGAAGATGGTGGTGATGCCGAGCTTCTTCTGGATCGAGCGGATTTCCTCGCGCAGCGAGACGCGCACCTTGGCATCAAGCGCCGACAGCGGCTCGTCGAGCAGCAAGAGCTTCGGCTTCGGTGCGATGGCGCGGGCCAGCGCGATACGCTGCTGCTGGCCGCCCGAGAGCTGATAAGGATAGCGGTCGGCCATCTGCGGCAGCTTGATAATGCCCAGCATTTCGGCGACACGGGCATCGATATCAGCCCTGGACATGCCGGCGACTTTCAGTCCGAAGCCGATGTTCTGCGCCACGGTCAGGTTCGGGAACAGCGCATAGGCCTGGAACACCATGCCGACATTGCGCTGGTTCGGCTTCAGCCTGGTGATGTCCTTGCTGCCGACGACGATCTTGCCGGCCGACGGCTCCTCGAAGCCGGCGACCATGCGCAGCACCGTCGTCTTGCCGCAGCCTGACGGGCCGAGGAATGAGACGAACTCGCCCGGTTCGACGTCGAGATTGAAATCCTCGACAACGGTGGTGGCGCCGAAGGATTTTCGCACATGCTGGATGGAGAGGAATGGCTCGGCCATGGCTTTTTCTTTCGGGTCAGTTCGGACGATTAGCCGATTTCGGCGCGAAGCGCGACAGGATCTGGATCAGCGACATGCAGCCCCAGGTGATGACGAAGGCGATGATGGCAAGGGCCGCCGGCTCATAGGCGCGGTTGGCCCCGACATTCTGCAGGTACGGGCCGAAAGCCGGCCGGTTCAGCAAGCTCGCCATCGTAAACTCGCCGATGACGATGGCGAATGTCAGGAAGGCGCCGGACAACACCGCAATCAGCACATTGGGAAGGATGACGCGGGTGATGATCGTGCCCCAGCCGGCTCCGAGGATCTGGGCCGCTTCCGTCAACGTCCGCACGTCGATGGTTCTGAGCCCCGTATCGACGGCACGATACATATAGGGCAGCGCCAAGGTCGCATAGCCGATGACCAGCAAGGCATTGGTTCCCATATCGGACCCGAGGAACGGCAAGGGTGAATTCGAGCCGTACATCCTGATATAGCCGAAGACGATGACGATGGCCGGAATGACCAACGGCAAAAGCGTGATGAACTCGACGATCGGCCTGAGCTGCGGCAGCCGCAATCGGATCCAGTAGGCTGCCGGCACCACGATCAGCACACCCAGAATGATGGTGAAGATGGCGGCGACCACCGAATACAGGAAGGTCGCCTGGAAACGCGCGTCGCCGAGCACGATCCGGTAGGCGTCGAAGGAATAGGCGCCGCGCCGCATGCGCATGGAAAATTCCACCGTCGCGATCAACGGGATGAAGAAATAGGCCGCGCCGAGGATGAAGACCACCCAGGCCCAGAATCTGCCCGACTTCATTTCAGCCACCTCTCGGAACGGGTCCGGAACCAGATGTAGAAGACATTGGCCAGGCCGGTGATGACGATCATGCCGAAGGCGATCGCGTAGCCGAGATGGGCATTGTGCAGCACGTCGCCGCGGATTTGCGCGTAGAGCAGGATCGGCACGATGTTGAGCGACGAGCCGGTCAGCGCATAGGCGGTGGCGATCGCCCCGAAGGCGTTGGCGAAAAGCAGGATCACGGTGCCGAGAAAACTCGGCCAGATCACAGGGATGACCACGATGCGCCAATATTGCGCGGTGGTCGCGCCAAGCGTGGCGGCAGCTTCACCCCATTCCTTCTTCAAGCCATCGATTGCCGGCGTGATGATGACCACCATCAGCGGTATCTGGAAATAGACATAGGTCAGCGTCAGGCCCCAGAAGGACAGGATGTTGAAGCCGTGGGCATAGATGTTGAGGCCGAACACGGTGTTCAGGATCACCGTGGCAAGACCGAGCCGGCCGAGCGTGGCGAGGAAGGCGAAGGCCAGCGGCACGCCGGCGAAATTGGAGGCAACGCCGGAAAAGGTCAGGGTCGCCGAGCGTATCCAGTCCGGCAGCCCGCCGCGCACGATGGCGATGGCGATGGCCAGGCCCGCGAAAGCACCGATCAGCGCCGAGGCCAGGCTAACCTTGATCGATATCCAGTAAGCGGCAACGATCGACGGCTGCGCCAGAGCGACGATGTTTTCGAGCGTGAATTCGCCGGCATCATTCTGGAACGCGCCCAGCATCAGATAGAGCGTGGGCAAAATCAGGAACATGATGGCGAAGATGAAGAACGGTGCGACGCCGAGCCATTGCGTCGGCAATCGCAATGCGCGTGCCTCCGCGGGCGGCGCGGTCTTGCCTGCGGCATCGTGATTGGAAAGCGAGAGATCGGTCATGCGCCGGCTACCGTCTTCGAGGGGGAACCGGGCGGCCGCGAAGCCGCCCGGTGGATTTCAACTGTTACTTGACGTTGGCACCGACAACGGAGTCCCAGTTCTTGGTGACGGCTTCCTTGGCCTTGCCCTGCTCGTCCAGCGTCGGGAACACCGCCGAAGCATAGGCTTCCGCCGGCGGCAGCTTGGCCAGCACGTCCGCCGGGATCTTGCCGTTCTTGGCGAGATCGTTGAAGCGGATCGGGTGGCAATAGCCCTTGAGCCAGCCGATCTGGCCTTCGTCTGAATAGAGGTATTCCATCCAGAGCTTGGCTGCGTTCGGATGCGGCGCATAGGCGCTGATCGCCTGCACGTAGACGCCGGCGACGACGCCGGTCTTCGGCACGACGACGTCGACCGGCGGGTTGCCCTTCAGCGTGTCACGGCCGGCGAGCGCGTTGTAGTCCCAGTTGATCAGGATCGGGGTCTGGCCCTGGGCGAGTGTCGCCGGCTTGCCGATGACCGGTACGAAGTTGCCGGCGGCATTGAGCTTCTTGAAGAAGTCGAGGCCGGCGGTGCCCGCGGCTTCGCCAGCCGCGGCTCCACTCGAAAGGCCAGCGGCATAGACCGCCTGGATGGCCTGGTTCGAAGCGCGCGGATCACCGGCGAGAGCCACCGAATTGGCGAATTCCGGCTTCAGCAGATCGGCCCAGTCCTTCGGCGATTCCTTGACCAGATCCTTGTTCACCATCATCGCCAGAACGCCGTAGTAATCACCGTACCAGGCGCCGTCGGCATCCTTGGCGCTGTCGGGGATCGAGTCCCAGGTCGACACCTTGTAGGGCATCAGCAGGCCGTCGGCCTTGGCGGTCGGGCCGAAGGACAGGCCGACGTCGATGACGTCGGGCGCCTGCGGGCCCTTATTGTCCTTGTTGGCCTTGATCGCCTCGACCTCGTCGCCCGAGCCGGCGTCGGGGTTGAGCTCGTTGATGGTGATTTCCGGATATTTCGCCTTGAACCCGGCGATGACGTCGCCGTAACCGCACCAGTCATGCGGCAAAGCGATGGTGGTGAGCTGGCCTTCCGTCTTCGCGGCCTTGACGAGATCGTCCAGCGGAGCCGCGGACGAAATCACCGTCGACGCAAACAGCGCCGCGGCCGAAAGGGAAAGCACTTTCCCCGTGAATTTGAACATGTGTTCTCTCCGTTGAACTGACGCCGTTGGACGCCTGCGATGCGGTATCGTTTTCGTGTGACAGCCAGATGAAAGCTTTATGAAACCCCACCGCTGGCAGCACGAAAGTTAACTCCTTTTAATCGACTGTAGCAATTAGCCATCACTTAATTTTCCGGCTAATTACTTTTTGCTTTGCACTTCACCCTTTCCCCTTGGTTGCCCCTGATTTTCCAGATCAATTGTACCCTTAAAGCGGTATCACACCGTCCCGGCGATTGCATTTTCGAGCAGCGTCAGCGCTGCTTTCTTGGTCAGCTTGACCGGGTTGCCGCCGGCTGTCGGATCGACCACCGCCATATCGGCGATCAAGGCCTTGCGCTTCTTGTCCATGTCGAGCCCCTTGATCAGGCTTGGCAGCGCATGCGGCACCTTCAATTCCTTGCGAAGCTTGATGACAGCCTTGGCGAAGCCGTCGAAGCCGCCTCTTATGCCGCAATAGGCGGCGAGCCGCGCGATGCGGTCCTCGATCGCCTCGCGATTGAAGGCGAGCACATAGGGCATGAAAACCGCATTGGTCATGCCGTGATGGGTGTCGTAGAGCGCCCCGATGGGATGCGACAGCGAATGGATCGCCCCCAGCCCCTTCTGGAAGGCTGCCGCGCCCATCGCCGCGGCGCTCATCATGTTGGCGCGGGCGACCAGATCCCTGCCGTTGGCATAGGCCTTTGGCAGGTTCTCGAAGACAAGCCTGATGCCTTCCACGGCGATGCCGTCGGCCATCGGATGATAGCCCGGCGCGCAATAAGCCTCGAGGCAATGGGCCAGCGCGTCCATGCCGGTGCCGGCGGTGATGAAGCCCGGCATGCCGACCGACAGCTCCGGATCGGCAATGACGATCGCCGGCAGCAGCTTCGGATGGAAGATGACCTTCTTGGTGTGGGTCGCCTCGTTGGTGATGACGCCGGCGCGGCCGACTTCGGAGCCGGTGCCGGCCGTGGTCGGCACCGCTATGATCGGCGCGATCGCATCCGAGTTGGCGCGCGTCCACCAATCGCCGATGTCCTCGAAATCCCAGACCGGCCGCGTCTGTCCCGCCTGGAAGGCGATCAGCTTGCCGAGGTCGAGCGCCGAGCCGCCGCCAAAGGCGATGACGCCGTCATGCTTGCCCTTCTTGAACACCGCGATGCCGGCGGTGAGATTGGAATCGACCGGATTCGGCTTCACTTCGGAGAAAACGCCGTAGGGCACTTTTGCGTCATCGAGGATTTTCAGCGTCGAAGCGACGACCGGCAGTTTCGCCAGCCCCGGATCGGTGACGAAGAGCGGCCGCTTGATGCCGGTGGCGGCGAGCACCTCGGGCAATTCCTTGATGCGCCCGGCGCCGAAGCGAACGGTGGTGGGGTAGTTCCATTTGGAGATCAGCTTGGACATGTTTGTCTTTCAAAAAATCAGATGGCTTCGCGCAGGTGGAAGGATTTCGGCCGGGTCAGGTTGTCGTAGCCGATGGCGGACAAGCCGGCCCCCTTGCCGGTGTCCTTGACGCCGGTCCAGACCAGCGCCGGGTCGAGGTAGTCGCAGCGGTTCATGAACACCGTGCCGGTCTCGACGCGGTCGCCGATCGCCACCGCATGCTCGGTGTCGCGCGTCCAGATCGAGGCGGTCAGGCCGTAGGGGCTGTCGTTCATCAGCGCGATCGCCTCCTCGTCGTTGCGCACCTTCATGATGCCGACGATCGGGCCAAAACTTTCCTCGCGCATGACGCTCATCTGGTGGTCGACGTCGGTCAGTACTTCCGGCGCCAGATAGGGCGAGCCGGCCTTGTCTTGAGCCACCTTCATGTTGATATGCGCCTTGGCGCCCTTGCGCAGCGCCTCGGCCTTCTGCTCGCGGATCAAGTCGGCGAAACGGGCCTGCGCCATCGGCCCCATCGTCGTCGCCTGTTCGAGCGGGTTGCCGACGACATAGTGTTTCGTCTCGGCGATGAAGCCTGCGACGAATTCGTCATAGACCTTCTCATGCACATAGACGCGCTCGATGCCGCAGCAGCACTGGCCGGAATTGTAGAAGGCGCCATCGACCAGATTGGCGACTGCATGGTCAATCTTGGCGTCGGGCAGCACATAGGCAGGATCCTTGCCGCCAAGCTCCAACCCGAGCGTCATGAAGGTGCCGGCCGCTGCCTTTTCGATGGCGCGGCCGCCGGCGACCGAGCCGGTGAAATTGACGTGGTCGATCTTGCCCGAGCCAAGCAATTTTTCTGTCTGCGCGTGGTTCAGCACGATGTTCTGGAACACGCCCTTGGGCAGGCCGGCTTTGTCGAAAGCCTGTTGGAAACGCTCGCCGACAAGCAGCGTCTGCGCGGCGTGTTTGAGGATGACGGTGTTGCCGGCCATCAGCGCCGGCACGATCGTGTTGACCGCGGTGAGGTAAGGATAGTTCCACGGCGCGATCACCATGACCACGCCGAGCGGATCCTTCTTCACATAGCGGCGGAACCCGTCCTTCGGATTGGAGGCCGGGACCGATTTCAGCGCCGCCTCGGCGATCTCGACCATATAGCTGGTGCGTTCCTTGACGCCGCCGAACTCGCCGCCATAGCGCACCGGACGCCCCATCTGCCAGGCAATCTCCGGCACGATTTCGTCGGTCATGGCGACCAGCGTTTCGAGCATCGCCAGCATGTACTTGCCGCGCTCGACGATCGGCGTCCCGGCCCACTTCTCCTGCGCCGCTTTGGCGCGCTCGACAGCGGCATTGACCGCCTGGTCAGTGGCGATCGGACGCTCGGCATAGACCGAACCATCGATAGGGGATTTGAGTTTCACGATTTCCAAGAAGATGTCTCCATATCGAAAGGCAAAGCGTCAGCAGGCAAGGGCGCGAACATGCCCCGCTCTCGCATAATCCAGTATCGACTGATCGCGCGTCACGAGCGTCAGATCGAACGCCCGTGCCGTCGCGATCAATATTCTATCTGCCGGATCGCCGTGAAGCGATCCGGGCAAGAAGGACGATTCAATCAATAAGCCCGGCGAAAGAGCCTCTACCTTGATGCCTGGCGTGGCGATCACTTCCCCAAAAATGCTTGTTGGCGACTTTGCTGCCGCCAATCGGCCGTTGGCGCTCAGCAGGCCCAATTCCCAGGCCGATATGGGGGAAACCCGGATCTTCTCGTCAACAGCCGCGGCGGTATTGATCGCAGTCTTGGCTTCCGGCCTGATCGGCTCGTTCAGCGCTATCCATATGATCGCGCACGTGTCGAGCAGCAGCCTATGCGTCACGGCTGCACATCAGGCTCAAAAGCCGGCCTAGTGTAATCATGCCCTGGGCAAAGCGTAACCTTGCCTGTCCATATGCCGAAAAGCGGATGGTCGATATTTTCCCGTGGAAGTTCGTAGCTGGCCTGCGCTGGCTCCGCCATTCCCGGAGGAGTCTTGTCCATGGTAGCCATGTTCGGCTTTCGATAGCCCTCGGGCCATCCCTCCAGTTTAAAATCCACGCGTTCGTTCGCAAGGTCGACATGGGACGCCCGATAGTTTGCGCGCAACCAGGCGCGCGCCTGGCTGTGCCCGCTCGGGCTGTTCGCCCACCATTCCTGCCGCTGTCGCGCCGACGGTGGCAAGCGGCCGCCTATTACTTGCTCGATCTCCGCGAAGCTCATGGACATACGGCCTTGGCCCGAGAACAGAAGATGCTCGAAAAGCGGATGGTATTTGGTTCCGTCGGTCATTGTACAAATTTAGTCCAATCCGCGTTTCCGATCAAGGTAAAGATAGTAATATACTATCTTCTAGTATCGCTCGAACCCACGATGCAGTTCCCAATCCGTAATGCGGCGGTCGTATTCGAACTGCTCCCATTTAGCGGTGTGGACGTAGTGTTCGAGCACGTCCTCGCCGAGCGCCTGTTTCAGCATCTTGGACTTGGCCAGCGTGTCGGTGGCGTCGCGCAGCGTCTTCGGGATCTCCGGCAGGCGCGAGGCCTGATAGGCGTCGCCGACGAAGGGCTTCTGCAGCTCCAGCTTCTCGTCGATGCCGGCAAGGCCGGCGGCGATCAACGCCGCGAAGGCGAGATAGGGGTTCAAGTCGGCGCCGCCGATGCGGCACTCCATGCGGATGCCCTTGGTGCCCTCGCCGCACAGGCGGAAGCCGGCGGTGCGGTTATCTTCGCTCCACATGATCTTGGTCGGCGCGAACGTGCCGGCCTGGAAGCGCTTGTAGGAATTGATGTAGGGCGCCAGGAACCAGGTGAACTCCTTGGCGTATTTGAGTTGACCCGCCGCCCACTGCTGGCCGAGGCTCGATAGCGTCCAGTCGGCTTGTCTGTCGAAGAAAAGCGGCGTCTTGCCGTCGGCGCTCCAGAGCGAATTGTGGATGTGGCTGGAATTGCCGGCGAGCCCGTAATTGTACTTGGCCATGAAGGAAATCGCCTTGCCTTCGGATTCGGCGATCTCCTTGGCGCCATTCTTCAGGATGACGTGGCGATCGGCCATGTCGAGGGCCTCGGCATAGCGCACATTGATCTCTTCCTGACCCGGCCCCCACTCGCCCTTCGAGTTCTCGATCGGGATGCCTGCCGCTTCCATTTCGTTGCGAAGCCGTCGCATGACGCCTTCTTCCTTGGTGGTGATGCCGATCTGATAGTCGCCGATATAGGGCGAGGCGGTGTCGAGGCCCTGCCAGTGCTTCTTGCGGGCGGAATCGTAGGTCTCGCTGAAGAGGTAGAATTCGAGCTCGGAGGCGAAATAGCCGATATAACCCCGCTCCGTCAGCCGCTTGACCTGCTTCTTCAGGATGGCGCGCGGGGAATGCGGCAGGTCGTCATGGGTGTGGTGATCGAGCACGTCGCAGATCACGAGCGCCGTCTTTTCCAGCCACGGAATGCGCCGCAGCGTCGCGAGGTCGGGCTTCATGACGAAATCGCCATAGCCCTTCGACCAGCTTGCCGCCTTATAGCCGGGCACCGGCTCCATATCGATGTCGGCGGCCAGGAGATAGTTGCAGCCATGCGTCTCGTCATGCGCGGAATCCACGAAGTACTGGGCCAGGAACCGTTTTCCCGCCAGCCGTCCCTGCATATCGACGATGCAGGCCAGCACCGTGTCGATCTCCCCGCCGGAAACCGCTTTCTTCAACTGATCGAACGAGAAATTTCCGGCCATTCCTTTGGCGCTCCAGTGCTTGTCATTTTGGGCTTGTCGATTTCGAAGGGTCGAAGCCATGGCCGGCGATGCGCGGGCCATGGCTGTGAGATGCTGGCCTCAGTGGCCGGTTTCGCCGACGGCCTGCTCAGCCGCCTTGATCGCCGCTTGGCGCGCCGCGATGATGTCGCCGAGCGGCGGACCCTGGAAGCGGTTGCGCTCGAAGGCAAACCAGACGATCGCGGTCAGGATGAAGAAGCCGACGGTGATGTAGAGCGCCCAGTCGTTCGGCGGCTGGATGCCAATGACGAAGATCAGGATCATCGACACGATCGACAGGACCGCAAACAGCATGAACACGCCGCGCCCCATGTTCCACGGTCCCATCTTGTCCCATTTGGGCGTGCCCCAGGCCAGCATGCCGAGCACGATCGGCACGGTGAAGGACAGGAACAGGAAGATGACGGTGCAGGAGACCACGATGGTGTAGGCCGAGGTGCCGGCGACCGAAACCAGCGTCGAACCCCAGACGAACAGCACCGACAGGATCGATGCCGTCCAGATCGCCGCCACCGGCGTGCGGTAGGTCGGGCTGACCTTGGCCAGTGCCGACGAACCCGGCAGGCCGCCGTCACGCGAGAAGGCGAAGATCATGCGCGAGGCTGAGGTGACGGTGGCGAGGCCGCACAGCAGCTGAGCGATGAACACGACGAGATAGACGAACTCCTTGAGGCCAGGGCTGACGCGCTGGTCGAAGGCCCAGAAGAACACGTTCCAGCCTTGCTTGGCGGCATCGTCCATGTTCGGGATCATCAGCACGAAGGCGGCCAGGAACAGATAGCCGAAGACCGCCGACCAGATCACCGACATGACCATGGCGCGCGGCACCGAGCTGGCCGCCTTGATGGTCTCCTCGGAGGTATGCGCCGAGGCGTCGTAACCGGTGATGGTATAGATCGGCAGCAGGAGGCCGAGCGCGAACACCCAGGCATTCGAAACCGACGGCCAGACGCCGCCTCCGGCATCGCCGGAGTAGTTATGGAAGGTGAACAGCCGGCTGAAATCCCAGGTTTCGGCGGAAAGCAGGCAGACCACTGCGATCAGGATCGAGCCGAAGAAGATGAGGTAGCCCGAGAAGTCGGTGAGCTTGGCCGTCAGCTTGATGCCGAGATGGTTGATGAGCGCCTGGGCGCCGGTGATGATGACCAGAAAGATCATCTGGTTGGTCAGCGTGCCTTCGATGCCGAGCGCCGGTCCGAAGGCACCGATGAAGAATGTCCAGGTGCCGACATTGATGGCGCCGAGCACGGTGATCAGGCCGAGCAGGTTGAGCCAGGCCGTGACCCAGCCGGTGCCGCGGTTGCCCAGGATCGAGCCCCAATGATAGAGCCCGCCTGCCGTCGGATAGGCCGAGCTGATCTGCGACATGGCGACGGCGAACGTCAACGAGACGAAGCAGCCGACCAGCCAGCCGATGCCGATGCCGATGCCGCCGGCGCCCGACGTTGCCTGCGCCAGCGAATTGATGCCGCCCGACAGGATGCAGATGATGGAGAAGGAAACGGCGAAGTTCGAAAAGCGGCTGAGGCGCCGCTCCAGTTCCTGGGCGTAGCCCATGCTGTGGAGGACCTTGACGTCCTCCGCCTTGTCAACTTCGGTATATCCAGGTGCTGCCATTTTTAGTCCCCTTGCGTTCTCAGCTAGCCGATTGAACTGACTTTCCCGTTGCGTGTTCCCTGGCGCCTCTGGTCTCCTCGGGCTCCAGATCCGAAAAGATGCCTGTGAGCAAATCCGCCCATTTCCGCTGCCCGGTCTCGCCGGAGATTTCATCGTTGCGGATTTCGATCATCGCGCAGGGCAGCCCGCGCGGGCGCGCATGGCGTTCCAGCGTGAAATAGACGCGGTCGGCCGGCGAATAGGGTTCGTTGACGCCGACGGTGATGCCGGCAAGGTGCCGCAGCGCCGATATCAGCGGCGCTGCCAGCCGGCGGTCGTCATCGTGGATGATGCCGATATGCCAGGGCCGGTCTCGGCCTTTGTAGACCGGCGTGAAGGAATGCACCGATACCAGCCGCGTCTCCTGGCCGCGCGCCAGCCTGTCTTCGACAATATGCTCGATGGCGTTATGAAACGGCTGCCAGGACAGGGCGACCCGCGCCGCGCGCTGCTTTTCCGACAGGCCGGTGTTGCCCGGTATGGCTGTGGTTTCGCTGACCGGCGGCACCAGGTCCGGCGCGTCAAGCGGCCGGTTGCAGTCGATGACGAGACGCGAAATGCAGGTTTCGACCAGCGTCGCATCGAGCGACTGCGCCATGCGCAGCGCAACGGGCAGCGCGCCCGGGTCCCAGGCGATGTGACGCGACAGGTCCTCGGCGGTGAGGCCGAGCGTGCCGAATTCGGCGGGCAGGAAATTGGAGGCGTGGTCGCAGGTGAGCACGAAGGGACTCGATCCGCCCGGGTTGGTCACCCTTACGGCATCAGGCGATGCAAGGCTGGCGGGCCGTGCTTTCTCCATAGTCTGCGGTCCCCGGGGAGCGCTGTATCGTATGTTACGTATTTTGCCTCATTGCGTCCCTATGGATGATTTCATACAGTTTGCCCGGCTTTGTCAAATGCGATTTGGGGAAAACACCGTCGGCCGGGCCATGGATGGGAAAGATGATTTCCAGTATTGCCGAATTGATCGCCGACCGCATCGGCACAATGCCGGCCGGCGAGCGGCGCGCGGCCCAGACGCTGATAGCGAGCTATCCGATGATCGGTCTGAAGACTGTCGCCGAATTCTCGTCCGCGGCCGGCGTGTCCTCGCCGACGATCCTGCGTTTCGTCGCCAGGCTCGGCTTCCAGAACTATCCGGAGTTCCAGTCGAGCCTGCAGGACGAACTGGCGGCGCAATTGCAGTCCCCCGCGACCCGCACGCTCAATCCGCCCTTGCCCGGCGGCACGGCGTCGCCGATGCTGGAGGCAACGCTCGACAATATGCGCGAGACGTTCCGGCACCTGTCCGACAAGCAGCTTGCCGACATCGCGTCCCGCCTCGCAGAGCGTCGCGGCAAGACATTCCTGATCGGCGGCCGCTTCACCGATCCGCTGGCGCGCTACATGGCCGCCCACCTTGCCATCATCCAGCCTGACGTCATTCACCTCGCCGGTCAGGAAAGCATGTGGCGCGACAGGCTGATCGACATGGGCAAGCGCGACGTGCTGGTCATTTTCGACATCAGGCGCTACCAGGACAGCCTCATCCGCTTCGCCGAGAAGGCGCATCAGCGTGGCGTGCAGATCGTGTTGTTCACCGACCAGTGGCTGTCGCCGATCGCCCGCTTCGCCCGTCACGTCATCGCCGGGCGAACCGCCGTGCCTTCGGCGTGGGACTCCTCGGCGGCGCTCTTCGTCGTCGCCGAAACGCTGATCGGCGCCGTCACAAGGCAACTCGAGGCCGACGGCGCCCGGCGCATCCGCGAGATGGAAGGCCTGCGTTGATGCAGCCCGGGATAAGTCTGGAACGATTTCGGTCCGAAACTGGCGTCGGGGCGGCATAGCCACCGTTGTAATCTCGAAAGCCCGGCTCGAAGTGAACTAAAAAATCAAAACGGCACGAACACCGGCAACGTTACGCATATTTAATGTGCGCGGACACTGAAGAATTGTCATAAAGGCACGATATCGGGGGCTTGCTTCTTGCCTTAGAATAGCCCCGCTGCGTCTGCTTATTTCGGGAAACCGGTGGACGGAAGGATTGTTTTGCCAACCGGAGTGCCGATGGCCGCCTGGAAACAGATACTTTTCGCCCTTGTGGTGCTGGTGGTGGCGGTTGCCGCCTGGCTGCGCTTTTTCCCGGGCGCGCCGGACGTGCTGGCGCGCTGGGGAATAGACTGGGCCTACGCGGCAACGCCTCCGGCTGAAACCGGCGCCGGCACGAAATCCGCTGGCGGCGAGCGAGCCCGTCAGGTCAACGTCGTTGTCGTGCCCGCTATTTCCGCGACCATAAACGATCGGCTCCAGGCCATCGGCACCGGCCGCGCCAATGCGTCGGTGACGGTCAACCCCTACTCCTCCGGCCGTCTCGCCGAATTGCTGGTTTCGTCCGGCACCCATGTCGACAAGGGACAGGTCATCGCGACCCTTGATTCCGAAACCGAAGTGATCGCCCAGGACCGTGCCCGGCTCGCGCTTCAGGACGCACAGGCCAAGCTCGACCGGGTCAGGTCGCTGCGCGCCTCCAATGCGGCGACACCGGTCGCCGTCGCCGATGCCGAAGTGGTGCTGGCCGGTGCCAAGCTGGCGCTACAGGATGCGGAACTCGCCCTGCACCGCCGGTCTGTTCTCGCCCCGATCTCCGGCACGGTCGGCATCCTGCCGATCTCCGCCGGCAATTATGTGACCAACCAGTCGGCGATCGCCACGCTCGACGACCGTTCCTCGATCCTTGTCGATTTCCTGGTGCCGGAGCGCTTCGCCGCCGCCGTCAAGATCGGCGCGCAATTGTCGGCGACGCCGATCGCCAACCCCGGCAACAGCTATACCGGCACGGTTTCGGCCATTGACAACCACATCGACGAGAACAGCCGTACGCTTCTGGTCAAGGCGACGATCGCCAACCCGGCCGATTCGCTGCGCGCCGGCATGTCGTTCGCCATCACCATGAAATTCCCTGGCGAGACTTACCCCGCCGTCAGCCCGCTGGCGATCCTGTGGGGCTCGGAGGGCGCTTACGTCTGGGCGGTCGAGAACGGCAAGGCCAAGCGGGTGCCGGTGCGCATCATCCAGCGCAACACCGAAACCGTGTTGATCGACGCGGAACTGGACAGTGGCGACATGGTGGTGACCGAAGGCACCCAGAGCGTCAGCGAGGGCGGCGAAGTCCGCATCGCCCGCGGAGAGCAGCGCGCCGCGAACGCGGCCGAAGGCTCATGACCGGAGCCGTCAACGCCGCTAGCGAGACCGGCTTTACCGCCCTGTTCATCCGCAGGCCGGTCATGGCCTTGGTGCTGAATGTCCTCATCGCGGTCGCCGGCCTCGCCGCCTTCTATGGCGTCGAGATCCGCGAACTGCCTGACGTCGACCGCGCCGTCGTCACCGTTTCCACGACTTTCGAAGGCGCGGCGGCCGAAACGGTCGATCGCGAACTGACCGATACCATCGAGGGAGCTGTTGCCCGCGTTTCCGGCGTCAAGTCGATCTCCTCGACCTCCTCCTTCGGCTCGAGCCGCGTCACCATCGAATTCAACGACGGCGTCGATCTCAATGTCGGGGCCTCGGATGTGCGGGATGCCGTCGGCCGCGTCGCCAACCAGATGCCGGAAACGGCCGATCCGCCGCGCATCGTCAAGGCCGACGCCAACTCCGACCCCGTGATGCGCCTGGCCGTCACCTCCGACACCATGTCGGTTCAGGACATGACCGTCGTGGTCCAGGACCAGATCGAGGACGAACTGGCTGCCGTTCCAGGCGTCGCGGACGTCCAGGTCTATGGCGACCGCGACAAGATCTTCCGCATCGACGTCGATCAGAACAAGCTCGCCAGCCTGGGCTTCACCGTCGCCGACCTCAGGACCGCCCTTGCCTCGGTCGCCTTCGATTCACCCGCCGGCTCGATCACCACCACCAATCAGGACCTGATCGTTCGCACCACGGCCGATGTGACGACGCCGGAAGAATTCGAGAACATCATCATTGGCGGCACGACGCGCATCCGCGATGTCGCCACCGTCACGCTCGGCCCCGACATCGGCCAGACCACGTTGCGTTCGGACGGCAAGACCGGCATCGGCATCGGCATCATCCGCCAGGCGGAATCGAACACGCTGGATATCTCCACTGGCGTCAAGGCCGCCGTCGAGAAATTGCAGGCAAACCTGCCGGAAGGCATGTCGATCAAGGTCACAAGCGACGACGCGGTGTTCGTCAACGGCGCCGTGCACGAGGTGGAGATCGCGCTCGCGCTTTCCGTCTCCATCGTTCTGGTCGTCATTTATGCCTTTCTTCTCGACTGGCGCGCCACGCTCATTCCGGGCCTGTCGATGCCCGTCGCCATGATCGGCACCATTGCGGCGATCTATCTCGCTGGTTTCTCGATCAACATCCTGACGCTGCTGGCCCTGGTGCTGGCGACGGGGCTTGTCGTCGATGACGCGATCGTCGTTTTGGAAAACATCGTGCGGCGGCGCAATCAAGGCATGGGGCCGCGTGCCGCCGCCGTGCTCGGCGCACAGGAGGTGTTCTTCGCCGTCATCGCCACCACCCTGACGCTGGTTGCCGTCTTCGTGCCGATCTCCTTCCTGCCGGGCCAGACCGGCGGCCTGTTCCGCGAATTCGGCTTCGTGCTCGCCATGTCGGTGCTGTTGTCCTGCGTGGTCGCGCTGACGCTTTGCCCCATGCTTGCCTCGCGCATGCTGTCCAGTGCCGCCCTCCACCACGAGGGCGGCAACGGCGTCGGCGCACGCATCGGCGGCGCGCTGAACGCGGCCTATCGGCGCAGCCTGCATGTCTGCCTCGATGCGCCGTGGATCGTGGTGCTGGTGGCGCTGCTGTTCGCCGGCACCGCATTCGCGCTGTTCGGCACCATCCGCCAGGAATTGACGCCGACCGAGGATCGCGCGGTCGTGCTGCTTCGCATCAGCGCCCCGCAAGGCGTCAGCCTCGACTACACGACGCAGCAGATGCAGAAGATCGAAAAGCTGATCCAGCCGCTGCGCGATTCCGGCGAAATCGTCAGCACTTTCGAGAGTGCTGGCCAGAACGGCGCCTATAATTCAGGCTTCATGGTGATGACGCTGGCGCCGTGGGACGAGCGCAGCCGCAGCCAGCAGGAGATCATGGCCGAGATCAGCCAGCTCACCCGCCAGGTGCCCAGCGTGCGCATCTTCCCGGTGCAGCCCAACAGCCTCGGCATCCGTGGCGCCGGCAACGGCCTGCAGTTTGCGCTGGTCGGCAACGACCGCAAGGCGCTCGGCGACTCGGCCGTCAAGATCATCGCCGAGATGCAGAAGGATCCGCGTTTCCAGACGCCACGCCTTTCCATCGACCCGACGCAACCGCAGCTTTCCGTTGCCGTCGACCGCGAGCGCGCCTCCGATCTCGGCATCGACATCACCGGGCTGGCCAATACCATGCAGGCCATGCTCGACGGCAACGATGTCGTCGATGTCTACATCGCCGACCGCAGCTACGGGGTGAAGCTGGTTTCGACCACCAACCCGATCAACGATCCGACGGACCTGGAGAACGTCTTCCTGAAGACGGCTGACGGCCGTTTCGTGCCGATGTCGACCATAGCCACGCTGACCGAGCGTGCCGTGCCGCCCTCGCTGTCGCGCGAGCAGCAGCAGCCGTCGGTGGCGATCACGTCCAACCTCGGCGGCGATTTCGCCCTCGGCTCGGCCCTTACGCGCGCCGAGGAGATCGCAACGCCGCTTCTGCCGCCGGGCAGCCGCATCGTGCCATTGGCCGAGGCGGCGACGCTGGGTGAGACAAACAGCGCCATGGTCACCATCTTCGGTTTTGCCCTGGTCATCATCCTGCTGGTGCTTGCCGCGCAATTCGAGAGCTTCGTCAGCGCCATCATCATCATGGCGACAGTGCCGCTCGGCCTCGCCTGCGCCATCTTCGCGCTTCTGCTCTCGGGCACCAGCCTCAACGCCTACAGCCAGATAGGTCTGGTGCTGCTGGTCGGCGTCATGGCCAAGAACGGCATCCTGATCGTCGAATTCGCAAACCAGCTGCGCGATCGCGGACTGGGCGTGCGCGAGGCGATCGAACAGGCCTCGACCATTCGCTTGCGCCCGGTGATGATGACAATGATCTGCACCGTGCTCGGCGGCGTGCCGCTGGTGCTGGCGGCGGGCGCCGGCGCCGAGGCCCGTATCGCGCTCGGCTGGGTGATCGTCGGCGGACTGGGGCTGGCCACCGTCTCGACGCTGTTCCTGACCCCCGTCGCCTATCTCTTGCTCGGCCGCTTCGTCACGCCGAAGACCCACGAGGAGGCGCGGCTGAAGCGCGAACTCGAGGAAGCCGCCTACACCGATGTGGAGCCGGCTGAATAGGGAAATTCCGGGAGACCGTGTAGCGGGTCCGGAATTTTCGTGGGGAAACAGCCTGCTATTTCAAGAGACGGCCCTCGATCGACCAGCGCGCGGCGAGGAAATTCAGCACCGCCGCCACAACCACCCCGCCGATCTTTGCCGGCCACACGCCGACGACGCCGGCGAACAGCGCGATCGCAAGGCTGGAGACACCAAGCGAAATCAGCGCGCCGAGCGAGGCGAAGCGAAGAAAGGCATGATGCAGCCGGATGGTCGGATCGCGCTCGAACGACCAGAAGCCGTTGGCCGCGAAGGAGAAGGTGACGGCAATGAACCAGGACGCAACGTTGGCGGGCAGCGGCGGCACGTGCAGCTTGAGCAGCAGAAAGAAACCGGCAAGGTCGATGGCCGTGTTCACCAGGCCGACAATGGCGAAGCGGATAATCTTGTTGCCGGTCGAACGCCGGGACTGATCGGCACTCATGCTGTGCCGTCCATGATGCCGACACGCGCGCGAGCCAGGTTTGCGCCGAAATGATCGGAGGCGAGAACCGCGAATTCGACTTCGCGCACATCTTGCATCGGGTCGCGTGCACGCAACGTCTCGTCGACATGCCCGGGATGGCACATGAACAGTCCCTCTTCCGGCAGGCTTTCAACGGCGGTTTGCAGGGCGGGCGCGAACTTTTCCGGCTGCCGCCAGTCATAGATGCCGGCGAGCGGCGCCCTCACGGTGAAGCCGGCGCGCCGCATGGATCGGTTGAAACCAGTTGCCAGGGCGGCGATCGCCGCAATTTTCGATGCCGCCGCTCCGCTGCCGGCCAGTGCCGGCGCGCCGCGCAGCCACGGTCTGCCGGCATCTCCGGCGAAACGCCCCCGCAGCCATTTGCGCACGACAGGCAGGAAATGCACATGCTGGTGGCCGTCGATGAAATCGGGCCGGTGTCCGAGCGCCTCGACGAAGCGGCCAAATTGGGCGTCGAGCTCGGCATGGACGTCGCAGGTCTCGATGCCGCCGCGCAGGATCGGCAATGCCAGCGAGCGGAGCGGCGGCAGCCGGCCTTCCGGCGCCAGGCTCGACGGGCCGGTCACGGCCGGCTGGTCCGTCAAGGTCAGATGCAGGCCGACGGCGACCCGGCCGCACAGCGGCTTGATGCGTTCCGCCTCCCCCGGCCATTCCGCGAAACCGGTCATGCAGCCGGTACCCGTAAGCCGCCCGCGATCGAGCAGGTCGAGGATCGCCGCCGAGACGCCGGGCGCCAGGCCGTAATCGTCGGCGATCAGGCGGATGCCGCGCATCATGCCCCGGGAACGCCCGGCGCCGACCTGGCGGGAACATCGCTGCGCACGATATCGCGCACGATGTAGACCGGGCGATCCTTGCTTTCGCTGAGCGTGACCCAGACATATTCACCGATCAGCCCGAGAAGTGTCAGGTTGAGGCCGCCGAGCAGCACCACGGCGACCAGCAGGCTCGGATAGCCTGGAACGGCAATGCCGTAGAACAGCACCTCGAAGAGCACTTTCGCGCCGTAGACCGCGCTGGCAAACGCCGCAAGCAGTCCGCTGAGGCTGATCAGGCGCAGCGGAATCACCGAAAAGGACGTAAACCCCTCTAACGAAAAGGCGATCAGGTTGAGCCGGCTCCATTTCGACTTGCCGCTGGCGCGGTTTTCCGGCGAATAGGATATGGCCTTCTGGCGGAAGCCGGCCCAGGCGAACAGGCCCTTGTTGAAGCGCCTTTTGTCGCGCAGGCTGGTCAATGCGCGCGCCACGGTGCCGCGCATGACACGAAAATCGCCTGCATTCTCGGGTATATCGAACCGCTGGCTGCTGTTGATCAGACTGTAGAACAGTTTCGCCAACTGGCTGCGCCGCCAGCTTGCCCCGCGCCGGTCGTTCTGCGCGTAGACGACGTCGACGTCCGGATTCTCAGCCAGCTCGACGATCATCTTCAGGCTGGTCTCCAGGGAGTGCTGCAGATCCGCGTCCATGACAAGCACCATGTCGCCCCGCGAGTGGTCGAGGCCGGCGAGCACGGCGACCTCCTTGCCGAAATTGCGGCTGAGGCGCACGATTTCCCAGGATCCCGAAAGTGCCTGCGAAAACCGCCCGGCGCTATCGTCCCGGCTGCCGTCGTCGACCAGGATCTTGTGGACTTGCATGCCGAAGCGGCTCGACACCGCCGCCTCGAGCGCGTCGAGCAATGCCGCGAAAGCCGTCGCCGATTGCGCCTCGTTGAAGAACGGCGCCACGATATCGAGTGTCGGGCGCATCTCAGCCATGGGCGACAGGCTCCGCATTCACCAATTTTTGCCGCGCCTTGGCCCAGAACCACCATATCAGGAAGCAGGCGATGAAAGTGACCGTGATCGGCCGAAACCAGGGATAGAGAAAGTCATGCATGTGGCGCTCGACACCAGTCAAACCTGTCAGGAATAAAGTCATGGACAGCACGCAGGCCAGGACGCCACCTTTTTCTTCGCGCCACAACAGGGCAATGGCAAGGCCGGCGGGTACCGCGATCATCGCATAGGTGTTGGGCTCGACGCGCGGGTTGAAGACGCACATGTAGAAGGCGGCCGCCAGGAAGATCGCGAGTCCGGCCGCTCCTTGTTCGAGCTTGCGGTCGAACCAGAGCACGATCGAGAGCGTCAGCAGGCCGATCACGACGCGCACCGCCGTGGCAGCCGAGTCCGGAACGGGCAGCCCCATCTCGATAAAGGGCGCGGTGAAATCGGTAGGAACAAAATGGCTGGTCTTGTCGACGGCCATCGACGTCAGCATGCGGGCGAAATCGCCATACTGCTCGTTCAGGTAGCCGGCGGGAGCGAAAGCGTAGGGGATGGCGAGCACGAACAGCACCGCGAGCACCAGCACCGGTATCAGCCGCGGGCGCAACGCCCCCACCAACAGCAGCATGATGATCGCGGTCGGCTTGGCCGTTATGGCAAGCGAGGCCCAGAAAAAGGTCTCCGCACGCCGTCCTTCCAGTGCCGACAGGGTCAAGAGCCAGCAGGCGCCGGTCAGCAGGATTGTCGCCTGGCCGTTGCGGATGGCGCCCAGTGTCATCGGCAAAGCGAGAAAGAGGCCGAAGGAAAGCAGCCAGGTCTGCTCCTGTCCGCCCAGCTTGCGCACCTGCCGCGCCGCGGCAAGGGTGAGAACGGCGAAACCGAGGGCATGCCAGACCAGCCCGCCAAGATGCGGTCCCAGATTCAAGAACGGAATATAGAGCGCGGCGAAGGCGGGCGTGTAAAGGTATCCCATCTCGGACTCGAGGTCGTAGAGCGGCCGGCCGGCGAGAAACTCCACACTGCCATATCTGTAGGCGTGCAATACGGTGCGCGCATCGGGCGACCACAGGACCAGGCCAAGCACGACCGCGAATGCCCCGATCCACAGGCCAAGCCCCAGGCGGTCGAAAACCGGTTTGGAAATCCTCACCAAGCACCCCACACCAATCCGGAACAGGCCCGGTCCGGCACTGTCCCAGCGTTCATTGGCGGCGGCATATCACGGACAAAGCGGGGTGGCATAGGGGGATCGAACGGCGCGGCCGCCGATGACATTGAACGATCGCAGCCAACAAACCACCCTCTTTCCGGCCCTCGAAGGTTATAGCAGCTGTGCTCTCGATGAACCGGAATGCAGCTCAACCGCACACCCCCTGCCTTACGGCCGAATGAACACCTTGCCATTGGGCCTGGCCAGTTCCGCCGGCACGCGCGCCATCGCCTCGGCCAGCGGCACCACAGCCGTCACGTCGGTCGTCCAGCGCCCGTCGGAAAAGCGCTTCTGCGCCTCGAGGATCGCAGGACCGCGGCGATCCTTATGCTGCCGCATCCATTCGCTCAGCCAGAAGCCCTCTATGTGCTTGTGCTGGAAAATCAGCTGGCCGGGTTCGCGGATGATCGTGGCCTCGGGATCGAGCCGTCCATAGATGATCCAGCGCGAGCGCTTCGGCATGGCGTTGAAGATGGCCGAGGCCAGTGGCCCGGTCACCGCATCGAGAAAGATGCGCGGCTGTTCGGCCTTTATCACCTCGCGCAGCGAGGCTTCGAAATCGGGCGACTTCTCGTTGAGCACATGGGCGGCGCCGATTTCCTTCAGCAGCGCGATCTGCTCGTCGCGGCGCACGGTGACGATAGGCCGGAATCCTTCCTCACTGGCCAGCCCGATGATCAGCTTGCAGAGCTGGCTGGCGCCGGCGGTCATGATGAAGGCCCTTTCGCCTTCTCGGCTGACGATGTCGAACATGGCGAGCGCGGTAAGCGGATTGACGATCATGGCAGCCCCATCCTCGTCGCGCACGGTGTCGAGGAGCGGAATGCAGGCGGCGGCTTCGGCAACGGCATAGTCGGCCCATGAGCCCCAATTGGAGAGCCCGGTGGCGAAGGCAACGCGCTTGCCGACGAGGCTCTTGGGATAGGGCTCGTCGCCGCCGGCAACGACCACGCCGACGCCTTCGAAGCCGGCCGGCCGGCCCTTGAGCCGCGGCTGGCCGTACTGGCCCTTGATGAAGGCGACATCGGACGGATTGATCGACGCAAGGCTGACCTTGATCAGCACTTGCGTCGGCCCAGGTGCCGGCACTGCGATACTGCCTGGCTTGAGATAGGGCTCCATCGCCTCCAGCACGCTGCCGCTCGGCGCCCTGGTGTAGCCGTCGCCGACCAGGAGCAGGGCCTTCATTTCGGAGGGTATGGCCATTGGTGGCTGCTCCTTGGTTGTCGACGCAAGACGATGAGATGCCGGCCGGCTCAAACCTTTTCCTGCGTGTATTTCCTCAATTCAGCCCGCGCCACCTGGCGGCGATGCACGGCATCCGGCCCGTCGGCGAGGCGCAGCGTTCTGAGATGCGTCCACGAGCGCGCCAGCGGCGTGTCCTGGCTGATGCCTTGCGCGCCGAACATCTGCACCGCCTCGTCGGTGACCTTCAGAGCCATGCGTGGCGCGACCACCTTGATCTGGCTGATCCAGGGCGCGGCGGCGCGCGCGTCGCCCTGGTCGATCATCCACGCCGCCTTGAGGCAGAGCAGGCGGGCCATCTCGATCTCCATGCGGCATTCGGCGATGATGTCGAAATTGGCGCCGAGTTTCGCCAATGGCTGGCCGAACGCTTCCCGGCGGACCGAACGCTGGCACAGCAGCTCCAGCGCCATCTCGGCCTGGCCGATGGCCCGCATGCAGTGATGGATGCGGCCGGGGCCGAGGCGGCCTTGCGCGATCTCGAAACCCCTGCCCTCGCCGAGGATCAGGTTCGACGCCGGCACCAGCACATTGTCGAAGCGAAGATGCATGTGGCCGTGCGGCGCGTCGTCGTCGCCATAGACCTGCATCGGGCGCAGCTTGTTGACACCCTTGGTGTCCGCCGGCACGAGGATCATCGAATGCCGCCTGTGCTTCGGCTCTCCATCGGAGGTCTTCACCATGACGATATAGATGGCGCAGCGGGGATCGCCGGCACCAGAGGCCCACCATTTCTCGCCGTTCAGCACATAGCCGTCGCCGCGCCGTTCGCAGCGCATCGAAATGTTGGTGGCATCCGACGAGGCTACGTCCGGCTCGGTCATCAGATAGGCCGAGCGGATCTTTCCGTCGAGAAGCGGCTCCAGCCAAGCCTTCTTGTGCTCCGCCGAGCCGTAGCGCTCCAGCACCTCCATGTTGCCGGTGTCGGGCGCCGAGCAGTTGAAGGTCTCGGCACCGAGATGCGCCTTGCCCATCTCCTCGGCCAGATAGGCGTATTCGACGGTGGAAAGACCGTAGCCGCGTTCCGAGCCGGTCAGCCAGAAATTCCAAAGGCCGCGCTCTCTTGCGGTCGTCTTCAGCCCTTCGAGGATCTCGGTCTGGCGCCGCGTGTATGTCCAGCGGTCGCCCGCCTTGCCGACTTCACCGAGGAATTCCTTGTCGAGCGGCATGATCTCGTCGCGCACCATGGCCGCGACGCGCGCGTGGATCGGCCTCAGCCGCTCCGTCATGCCGAGATTCATCTCCGTCATCGGTCGCTAACCCTTCATTCAGGCCGGGCATTTTGTCAGTGGCAAGGATGACCGTACTTCGGATAGCCTTGTCAACGCGAACGCTTTCCCCGATCCGCCGATGAAAGGCGCAGGAGTTCGATGAGCTATCTCGACGATCTTTTTTCGGTGGCCGGCAAGACCGCGCTGGTCACGGGCGCGGCGACCGGCATCGGCCGCATGGCGGCGACGGGCCTCGTCAAGGCCGGCGCAACGGTGATGATCGCCTCGCGCAAGGGCGAGGACTGCATCAAGGTCGCCGAGGAATTGAACGGGTTTGGCGCGCCGGGCCGGGCGGAAGGCTTTGCCGGAGACGTTTCCAGCGAGGCCGGCATTGCCGCCTTGGTCGGCGAGGTCAAGACGCGGGCCGAACGGCTGCATATCCTGGTCAACAATGCCGGCGTGTCCTGGGGAGCGCCGCTGGAGAGCTTCCCCTATCATGCCTGGGCCAAGGTGTTCGGCGTCAACGTCACCGCCGTCTTCCACCTGACCCGCGAACTGCTGCCGCTGCTCGAAGCCGCCGCCAGCGACGAGGATCCAGCCCGGGTGATCAATCTGGGCTCCGTGATGGGCACGCAGCCGCTGGCCGACGACGCCTACTCCTACACCGCCTCCAAAGCGGCCGTTCATCACCTGACGCGCACCCTGGCGCTGGAATTCGCCGGCCGCCGCATCACCGTCAACGCCTTTGCCCCTGGGCCCTTCCAGAGCCGGATGACGGCGTTTGCCACCGCCACTGAGGAACAGGCCAGGTATGTCGGCAGCCACGTTCCGATCGGCCGTATCGGCGCCCCGGATGACATTGCCGGCGCAACGCTCTATTTGTGCAGCCGTGCAGGCAGCTATGTCACCGGCGCCATCCTGCCGATTGACGGCGGACAGTCGGTGCAGCATGGGCTGACCCTGTTCAAGGAATGACATGTCCGGCCGGGGAAGCCGGGGATGAAACTGGAGGACATCCGCGTGGAACCGATCAGTCTCGATGTGCTTCTGGCCAGCGTCGGCAAGGAGGTGGGCGTCTCGCCATGGCGGGTGGTCACGCAGCGCATGATCGACCAGTTCGCAGACGCCACCGACGACCACCAGTTCATTCATTGCGATCCGGAGCGGGCCAAGCGCGAGACGCCATTCGGCGGCACCATCGCGCATGGCTTCCTGTCGCTGTCGCTGTTGTCGGCAATGACGTTCGAGACCATGCCGCCGCTGGAAAACGGCAAGATGGGCGTCAACCACGGCTTCGATTCGCTGCGCTTCCTGGCGCCGGTGAAGACCGGCGCGCGCATCCGCACCCGTTTCGTGCTGGCTGACGTCAAGGTCAGGCCCTCAGGTTGGGTGCAGACGGCCCATGACGTGACGATCGAGATCGAGGGCTCGAAGAAACCGGCGCTCACCGCCCGCTGGCTGACGCTGACCCTGATCGAACGCCAGCCAGAGACCGCATGAGCGACCCGAACGCGCTCGACCAGGCAGCGCTTTCGCCCTATCTCGAGGCGCGGATCCCCGGTTTTGCCGGACTTTCCTCCGTCGAAAAATTCAAATCCGGCCAATCCAACCCGACCTATCTGCTGACGGCGGCCAGCGGCCGCTACGTGCTGCGCGCCAAGCCGCCGGGGCAGTTGCTGAAATCGGCACACCAGGTCGACCGTGAATTCAGGGTGATGAGCGCCCTTTCGGGCACCGCCGTGCCGGTGCCGCGGATGCTGCACCTCTCAGCCGAGAACTCACCGATCGGCCGCATGTTCTACATCATGGATTTCATCGACGGCCGCATCTTCTGGAATCCGGCACTGCCGGAAGCGCGCGACAATGGCGAGCGCGCCGCCATCTACGATGCCATGAACGCCACGCTCGCCGCCCTGCACGGCGTCGATATCGAGGCCGTGGGTCTCGGCGATTTCGGCCGGCCGGGCAACTATTTCGAGCGCCAACTGGCGCGTTGGACCAGTCAGTACCGCGCCTCGGAGACCGGTGCCATTGCCGACATGGACCGGCTGATCGACTGGCTGGAGACGCACAGGCCCGCCGACGACGGCCGTGTCTCGCTGGTGCATGGTGACTATCGGCTGGACAATCTGATATTCGCGCCGGACCGGCCGAAGGTGATGGCGGTGCTCGACTGGGAACTGTCCACATCAGGCCATCCATTTGCCGATATCGCCTACCAGTGCATGCAATGGCGCCTGCCGCATAGCTCGGGCTTTCGCGGCCTGGGCGGTATCGACCGCGCCGCGCTCGGACTGCCTTCGGAAGAGGACTATGTCGCCACCTATTGCCGGCGGCGCGGGCTCACCGGCATCGGCGACTGGACGTTCTTCCTCGCCTTCTCCTTCTTCCGGCTGGCCGCGATCTGCCAGGGCGTCTACAAGCGCGCGCTGGACGGCAATGCCTCGAACCCGGAAAAGGCCAGGACCTATGGCGAGGCGGTGAAACTGCTTTCGCACCTCGCCGCGAAACTGATCGACCGAAACTGATCGACGAGAAATAATCGATGGGCCGCTTCGACGGAAAAACGGTGTTGATCACGGGTGCCGCGGGCGGGCTTGGCCGCGGCGCGGCCAAAGCTTTTGCCGCCGAAGGCGCGCGGCTGGTCCTCTCCGACCTCGATGAACCAACCTTGAGGAGCTTTGCCGAAACGCTCGATGCCGAGACGGCGGTCCTGGCCGGCAACATCGCCGACGAGGCGCTGTCGCAGGCGCTGGTGGCTCTGGCGGTCGAAAGATTCGGCCGGCTGGATGTCGCAGTCAACAATGCCGGCATCGTGCAGAGTTTCGTGCGTTTGCCGCAGGTCGCCTCGGAGGAGGCGCGCCGGGTGATCGAAATCGATCTGCTCGGCGTCTTCTATGCCATGAAGCACCAAATCCCGCAGATGGAGCGGCAGTTCAAGGCGGACGGCAAGGGCGGCGCCATCGTCAACATCGCCTCCGCCGCCGGACTGGGTGGCGCGCCGAAGCTTTCGATCTATGCCGCCGCCAAGCACGGTGTGGTCGGGCTGACCCGGTCGGCGGCAATTGAATACGCCAGCAAGGGCCTGCGCATCAACGCGGTCTGTCCGGCGCACACGAGAACGGCGATGGTCGACAGTTTCGTGCGCGTCTCCGGCGCTCCGGAAGCCGACGCCCTGGCCGAACTGACGCGCGGCGTGCCGATGAGGAGGGTGGCCGAAGTGGATGAGATCACCACGGTGATCCTGTTCGCCGCCGACCCCGCCAACTCCTTCATGACCGGCCACACATTGGCCGTCGACGGCGGCGTCGGCGCCATCTGACGCCTGCCGCCTGGGAACCTGCGACGGGAACCAGCGACGCCCTTGTCCGTTTCCGTACAGCGTATATAATTCAGTTGGCCACCCAACCAGCAGAGGCAGGCGATATTGCCGGTGAGCGCCCAGACACGCCGCGAGAAACAAAAGGCCGAACAGCGTTCCGAACTTGTGGAGGCCGCGCACAAGCTCGTGCAGGAGGAAGGCTATGAGGGCCTGACCATCCGCAAGCTGGCCAAGCGCGTCGGCTACGCGCCGATGTCGGTCTATTCCTATTTCGCCGACAAGCAGGACATATTGTTCGCGCTGGCCGAGGATGCGTTCGAGACGCTTGCCCGGCGCATCGAGGAGCATCCTTCCGACGATCCGATCGAGGCGCTGCAAGCAGTGATGACGGAATACGCCGCATTCGGGCTTGGCAATCCCAATGAATACCGCACCGTCTTCATGACCGAAAAGACCAAGCTGCCGGCAGGCCGGAGCTACGAGGACATGGAAGAAAGCAACCCGGCGATGAAGGTGCTGATCAGCAGGGTCGAGGCCTGCGTCGCCGCGGGGAAGTTGCAGGGTGATCCGCGCGCCATTGCTACCATGCTGTGGGCGGTCGGCCACGGCACCATCTCGCTGCTGATCACCTTCCCCTTCTACCCCTTCGGTGATCCGCAGGCTTTCGTGAAACGGATGTGCGATTTCACCCTTGCCACGCTCAGCACGCAGAACGTGCCCCCGCTGACCGAGACACCGGTCAACTGCTGAACGATATCTCCTTGCGTATCCACGCTTCATCGACGCTCCGCGTTTAACGTGCCAAGCGGGGCGGATTTTCTTGGTTAACAAAAATTTCCGTACGTGTACGATTCTGGCTTGAACTCCGCGATCGGTGGGCGTATTTGTACGGAATACCGTACACGTACGAGAACAAATTCACCCATCGAACCCGGAGACGGACAATGAAAAAGACCCTCCTCACCCTCGCTGCCGTGCTGGCACTTTCGGGCTCGGCCCTTGCCGCCAACACGACACACCCGGTCAAGCACGTGCCCGCCGCGACCTGCGTCGACACCAAGGCCAATGTGAAGCTCGATTGCGCATCGACCGGCTCGCTCGAGAAAAAGGGCGTCACGGAAACCACCGCTGAAGGCAAGGGCCCGCGCCTCGGCATCAGCATCAATCCCTGGATCGTGCCGAGCGCGTTCTGATAGCGGCAACACACGCCTGGCCGGTGCAGCCGGCCAGATGTGATTCAGGCGATCGTGACCGGCAGTCTGGACGACGAACTCTCGAAGGCCGCGTCGATCAGCCTCTGCATGTCGGCGGCGCGACGGAAGGATGGATCGCCGTTCCTTCCCCTATCGAGCGCTTCGGCGAAACGCAGCGCGTTGCGCTTCACATCCGGCAGCGCCAGTGTCCGCCAACGTTGCTGGTCGATGTCCTCGCCCAGGCAGGCCGACAGGCGCGAAACCTTGCCGTCTGTTTTGACCTTGATGGCGCCCTTGGTGCCATGCATGGCCAGCGACAGGTCGTTGGCGTGGCCGGTCATGTAGCGGCTGGCGACGATCGTCGCGAGCGCCCCGCATTTGAACCGCGCCGTCATTGCGATACTGTCGTTGGCATCAAGCACATAATCGCCGATCCGATCGCCTTCGGCCTTGGGAAACGTCACCAGGTCGGCGTGCAGGGTGGCGATGTCCTGGTCGGCGCCATAGCTTGCGAAATCCAGAATGTGGATACCGACATCGCCGAGCACGCCCGTCGAGCCGTGCCGGTTGGACAGGCGCCACAGCCATTTGTCTTCGATGCGCCAGTCGCCCCATGACTTGCTGACCAGCCAGCTCTGTTTGTAGCTCGCCTCGACATGGCGCAATGCGCCGATCTCGCCGGCCTGCACCATGCGTCGCGCTTCCTCGATCGCCGGCGAGTTGCGGTAGGTCAGGTTGACCATGTTGACGACCCCGGCCGCCTCGGCCGCTTCCGTCATTGCAAGCGCGTCGGCATGGTTCGGCGCCAGCGGCTTTTCGCAAAAGACGTGTTTCCCCTGGGCAAGCAGCGCCAGCGTCGTGGCCTTGTGCACGCCATCCGGCGTCGCATTGATGGCCGCATCGAACGCACCCCAGCCGATCGCCGCTTCCAGGCTCTCGAAAGACTGGCTGATCTTGTTGGCGGCGGCGAACATCGCACCGCGGCCCGGCACCTGGTCGACGCAGGCGACGATTGTGCATCCTGGAATCCTGGCGAACTCCTCGACGTGATGTCCGGCAATGCCACCGGTGCCGAGCAGAAGGAGGCGGTGCATCTTCAACTCACGCCTAACTCAGGCCCTTGTCGCCGTCGGCATGCAGGCGCAGGCCCTTCTGGACGATCTTCTCCTTGGCCTGGTCTGTCGGCACGTTCGGCGCATTGATGATGCCGGACCATGCGGGTGCGGGATTGTGCGCCCAATGCACGGCGTTGCGCAGCACCTGCTGCACGCCTTCATTGTGGTAGATCGGGTAGGTCTCGTGGCCGGGCGAGAAATAGAAGATCCGTCCGGCGCCGCGCTGATAGGTCAGCCCCGACCGGAAGACTTCGCCGCCTTCGTACCAGGAGACGAACACTGTCTCCAGCGGCTCCGGCACCGCGAAGGGCTCGCCATACATCTCCGTCTCGCCGATCTCCAGGCACTCGCCGATACCTTGCGCGATCGGATGGCCGCGGTTGATGGCCCAGACGCGCTCGCGCTCGCCCGCTTCGCGCCATTTCAGCGAACAAGGCGTGCCCATCAGCCGCTTGAAGATCTTCGAATAGTGTCCGGAATGGAGCACGATCAGACCCATGCCTTCCCAGACCCGTTTCTGCACGCGCTCAACGATCTCGTCCTTGACCTCGCCATGGGCGGCATGGCCCCACCAGAGCAGGACATGGGTGGCAGCCAGCCGGCTTTCGCTCAAGCCGTGCTCCGGCTCCTGCAAGGTAGCGGTGGTCGCCTCGATGCCCTTATCCTGGTTGAGCGCGGCTGCAATGGTCCCATGCATGCCCAATGGATAAAGGCCGCGCACGGCGGCATTGGTCTGCTCGTGGACATTCTCGCCCCAGACGACGGCTTTTACCGGCATTTTACGATCTCCCAAAGCGCTTTGAATATCCCACTTGGCGCCGTCTTGGAAAGATGGCTCCTCAACCGAAGCTGGGGAAATCAGCGCGGTTTGCGTCCGGGAACGGTCTTGGCTTTGCCCGGCCTTGCGGGGGCACCGGGGATAGCCGTCCCCGTGATCGACACAGGATCGCTGGCCGGGAACGTATCCTCGAGGCCTTCCTCGAGTTCCTCTTCGGCGTCGGCGCCGTGATGCCGCTCATGCTCCAGGGAGCGCACGGCCGAGCTTTTCCCGGGCGACTTCGGCGTGGACTTCGATGGCATCGGCATTCTCCCTCGACCTGTTCCCGCAAACGGGCGCGGGCGGCAAACGTTCCGGGATCAGGCCGCCGCGTCGCGTGCTCCCTCGGAGAGGAAAGTAAAGACATAATCCGAGAAGGAACGCCAGCACTCGACCCGGAAAGCGTCTTGCGCCGTGCGCAGCAGAACGATCTCGGCCTTGCCGAGAATGGTACGCGAGGCGGCACCCACCGGGAAGGCTTCGAGCGACAGATCCTGCGGGCAGCCCGAATTGATTGCCGCGGCCGCGGCCGGACCGGCGACCGATATCGCGACGTTGCGATGCGAGATGCCGACAGCGGAATGCAGGGCGGAAATCTTTGCACAATCGGCGAGCGGGTCGTTGCCGGCCTCGTCGATGATCATCCACTCATCCGGTCCAAGCCACAGCGCGGTGCGCCCGCCTTTCGACACGGACGTCTTCGGCTTTTTCGGCAAGGTCACGCCGAGCGCCTTCGACAAGGCGGCAAGCGACGCCTCCGGCGCGCGCAGCGAGATACGCTCGGCAGGCGCCAGCAGTTCGACCTTGGCGCCTGCCGCGGAGATGGTGCGTCCAGCAAGCGCCGGACGGCGCTCGGCCGCCGGCGATGCGGCCGGAGCGGCTTTCTTTGCGGCAGTCTTAGCCATTGAGGCGGCCTCCGGTTTCGTCGAAGAACACCATGCCGGAAACCTCCACTTCGATCGTCCCGCCAGGCATCGGCACGTAGAGCGTGTCGCCCGTGCGTGCGCGACCGCCGGCGACCAGCGCCAGAGCGATCGAGCGGCCGCAATTCTGCGACCAATAGCTCGACGTGACATGGCCGATCATCTTCATCGGGATCGCCTGCCTGGGATCCTCCACGATCTGCGCGCCTTCCTCCAGCACCACCTTGGGATCCTTGGTCTTGAGGCCGACCAGTTGCTTGCGGCCCTTGGCGACCAGGTCCCGCCGCGTCAGGCCGCGAATGCCGACGAAATCGGCCTTCTTCTTGCCGACGGCCCAGTCGAGGCCGGCATCATTGGGCGTCACCGTGCCGTCGGTGTCCTGGCCGACGATGATGTAGCCCTTCTCGGCGCGCAGCACGTGCATCGCCTCGGTGCCGTAGGCGGTGGCGCCATGCTTCTGGCCCTCGGCCCATAGCGCTTCCCAGACGGCCTGGCCGTAATCGGCCGGCACATTGACCTCGAAGCCGCGCTCGCCGGTGAACGACATGCGGAACAGCCTTGTCGGCACGCCGCAGATCTTGCCCTCGCGCACCGACATGTGCGGGAGGGCCTCATCCGACATGTCGATGCCTTCGACCAGCGGCGCGATGATGTCGCGAGACTTCGGCCCCTGCACGGCGATGACAGCCCATTGCTCGGTGATCGAGGTCAGCCAGACATTGAGATGCGGGAACTCGGTCTGGAGATAGTCCTCCATGTGGTTCATGACGCGCGGCGCGCCGCCGGTCGTCGTCGTCACATGGAACCGGTCGGGCGCCAGCCTGCCGACGACGCCGTCATCATAGATGAAGCCATCCTCGCGCAGCATGATGCCGTAGCGGCAGCGGCCGGGCTCCAGCTTTTCCCACGGATTGGTGTAGAGCAGCTCCATGAACTTTGCCGCATCGGGGCCGACCACTTCGATCTTGCCGAGCGTCGAGGCATCGAACAGGCCGGCCGTGTTTCGAACGGCGACGCACTCGCGGTCGACCGCCGCATGCATGTCCTCGCCACCCCTGGGGAAGTACCAGGCGCGCTTCCACTGGCCGACGTCCTCGAACACGGCGCCTTGGGCTTCAGCCCAGGGATGGATCGCCGTCTTGCGCGTCGGATCGAACAGCGGACCGCGCGCATGGCTGACGATGGCGCCGAAGGTCACCGGCGTATAAGGGGCGCGGAACGTAGTGAGGCCCACCTCGGGGATTGGCTTGCCAAGCGTCTCGGCGGCAATCGCCAGGCCGTGCATGTTCGAGGTCTTGCCCTGGTCGGTCGCCATGCCGTTGGTGGTGAAGCGCTTGACGTGCTCGATCGAGCGCATGCCCTCATGCACCGCCTGGCGGATGTCCTTGGCGGTGACGTCGTTCTGGAAATCGACGAAGGCCTTCACCGTCGTATCCGGACCGGCGCCGGGGGCGGCGCCCAGCATGCCACGCGACCAGCTTTCCGAGGCGTCGACTTTTGGCCTTGTACCCTTGGCAGTCTTTGCGCCGGCGTCCCTTGCCGCCTTGGCCCCTGCCGCATAGGCCTCGTCGAGGGTCGCCGACAGGCCGTCCGTGCCGTTGCAGGCGCCGACAGAGACGCAGTCCTGCGCGGAGGTGCCGGGCACGAAGCGCTTGGTTTCGTCGTTGAAGGCGACCTTGCCGCGCGACTGCGAGAACAGGTGCACCGACGGCGTCCAGCCGGCCGACATCAGGATCGCATCGACCGCAATGGTGCGCTCGCCGCCACCATTCTTCGGCTGCACCGTCATCGACGAGACGCGCAGCTTGCCTCCGGCGCGGATCACCGCGCGGCCGAAATTGATCTCGATGCCGAGCATCCTTGCTTCATCGATCACCGGCCCTGTCGGATTGTCGCGCAGATCGACGATAGCCGCGATGTTGACGCCGGCCTTCTTCAGGTCGATCGCCGCCGCGTAAGCGGAATCATTGGCGGTGTAGACGCCGACGTTTTTTCCGACCGCGACGCCATGGTGATTGAGATAGGTGCGCGCGGCCGAGGCCAGCATGATGCCCGGCCGGTCGTTGTTGGCGAACACCATGTGGCGCTCGATGGCCCCGGACGCCAGCACCACGCGCCTGGCGCGCACCTGCCACAGCCGCTCGCGCGGCAGGTCGTGGCCGGGATTTTGCAAATGATCGCTGACCCGTTCGACCAGGCCGACGAAGTTCTGTGCGTAGTAGCCGAAGGCAGTCGTGCGCGACAGCACGCGGACATTGTCCATGCCTTTCAGCCTGGCGATCGCCGCCTGCGCCCAGGCAAAGCCGCCCTGGCCGTCGATTTTCGCGCCGCTCTCGAAGCGCAGGCTGCCGCCGAATTCGGCCTGCTCATCGGCCAGAATGACCCGCACGCCGGTTTCAGCCGCTGCCAATGCAGCCGCGATGCCGGCCGCACCGCCGCCCAGCACCAGCACGTCGCAATGAGCGTAACGCGACGAATAATGGTCGGGGTCCGGCCTGTCGGGGGACACGCCAAGCCCGGCGGCTTCCCGGATCTTGGGTTCGTAGAGGCTCTTCCAGGCCGCCTTCGGCCACATGAAGGTCTTGTAGTAGAAGCCGGCCGAAAACAGCGGCGACGCCAGATCGTTGACCGCGCTGACGTCGAAGGACAGCGACGGCCAGCGGTTCTGCGAGTTGGCGGCGAGTCCGTCATAGAGTTCCTGCACGGTCGCGCGAACATTCGGCGTTTTGCGCGCGTCGTCGCGCACGATCTGCACCAGCGCGTTGGGCTCCTCCGCGCCGGCCGACAGCACGCCCCGCGGCCGGTGATATTTGAACGAGCGGCCGACCAGGTGCACGCCGTTGGCCAGCAGCGCCGAAGCCAGCGTATCGCCTTCGATGCCGACGAAGGACTGACCGTCGAAGCTGAAGCGGGCGGTCTTGGCCTGGCTCAGGCGGCCGGCGCTCGGTATGCGGAACGCGCCGCTCATTTGGCAACCACTTCGCTGGAGTTCTTGGGCAGCTTGGAAGGCTTCGGCTCGCCGGCCTTGTAGGTCATGACGAACTTGTCGGTGACGGTGTCGCGCACGGCGTTGAAGAAGCGCGCACAGCCATGCATGTGTCGCCAGCGCTCATAGATGATGCCTTTGGGATTCGAGCGGATGAAGAAGAATTTTTCGAAATCCTCGTCGCTCTCGCCTGACATGTTGGCCGAGCGCGCGATATGCGCCTCGCCGGCGTTGCGGAACTCAAGTTCCGGACGCTCTTCCTCGCAATAGGGGCAGCGGATGAGAAGCATGTTTTCGTTCCTACAGCTCAGTCATCGTCAATGCGCCACCGCCGCCGCCGCCGCCTCGTCGATCAACCGGCCGGTGCGGAACCGCTCGATGGTGAAGGGCGCGTTGATCGGATGCGGATCGTCCCTGGCGATGGTGTGGGCAAAGACATGGCCGGAGCCGGGTGTCGCCTTGAAGCCGCCCGTGCCCCAGCCGCAATTGACGTAGAGGCCGGGCACCGGCGTCTTGGCCAGGATCGGCGAGCGGTCGGGCGTGACGTCGACGATGCCGCCCCAGGAGCGCAGCATCTTCATGCGCGTGAAGATCGGGAACATCTCGCAGATTGCGTCCAGCGTATGCTGTAATATGTGCAGGCCGCCGGTCTGGGAGTAGGAGACGTACTGGTCGGTGCCGGCGCCGATCACCAGTTCGCCCTTGTCGGACTGCGAGATATAGGCATGCACCGTGTTCGACATCACCACGCAGGGAACGACAGGCTTGACCGGCTCCGACACCAGCGCCTGCAGCGGATAGCTTTCCAGCGGCATGCGCACGCCGGCCATGTTCATGATGACCGAGGAATGGCCGGCCGCGACCACGCCGACCTTCTTGGCGCCGATGAAGCCGCGCGTCGTCTCGACACCGGTCACCGCGCCATTGGCCGCCCGCTTGACGCCGGTGACCTCGCAATTCTGGATGATGTGCACGCCCCGCGCCGAGGCGCCGCGCGCATACCCCCAGGCGACCGCGTCATGGCGCGCCGTGCCGCCGCGCCGCTGCAAGGCGGCACCGACGACCGGGTAGCGCGCATCCCTGGAAATATTGAGCGGCGGGCAGAATTCCTTCGCCTGCTCGGGTGTGAGCCATTCATTGTCGATGCCGTTCAGCCGGTTGGCGTGGATATGGCGCTTCAGCACCTGGATGTCGTGCACATTGTGCGCCAGCATCATGACGCCGCGCGCCGAATACATGACGTTGTAATTGAGCTCCTGGCTGAGCCCGTCCCACAATTTCAGCGCATGGTCATAGATACCGGCGCTCTCGTCATAGAGATAGTTGGAGCGGATGATGGTGGTGTTGCGGCCGGTATTGCCGCCACCGAGCCAGCCCTTCTCCAGCACCGCGACATTGGTGATGCCGTGCACGGTGGCGAGATAATAGGCGGTAGCCAGGCCATGGCCGCCGGCGCCCACGATGACGACGTCGTATTCCTTCTTCGGCTCCGGCGAGGACCATTGCTCCTCCCAGCCCTTGTGGCCGCGCATGGCCTCACGCGCGATGGCGAATACAGAGTATTTCTTCACGTTCCAGCCTCGCGCCAAAGTCTCGCGGATTTGCGGCCGGGCTAGCAATTTCCCCCGGCGCGCGAGGTGTATCACTAGCGAAACAGCGCTGCCACCCTTGCGCTGTTTGCGACGGCTCTTGCCGTTTTGCGCCGCAACCGGCCGCGGCGTGCGAGGCCAGGGAAAATCGGCGGGTTCGCAGCTTTCGGGTGGCTGCGGCCATGCTCATTTGCGACGACGCATCCGACCGCCGGCAAGGCCGGCTTAGCGGAAGGATGACAGAAACATGCTCGCACTCGCCAACAAGATCGCCATCGTCACTGGCGCCAGTTCCGGCATCGGCCGCGCCACTGCAAAGCTCTTTGCCGAGGAAGGAGCCAAGGTCGTCGCCGCCGCGCGCCGTCAGGCCGAGCTCGATAGGCTTGTCGAGGAGATCGTGGAAACCGGCGGCACTGCGCTCGCTCTTGCCGGCGACGTCAGGGACGAAGCCTATGCGAAGGCGCTGGTCGATCTCGCGACCGGTAGCTTCGGTGGTGTCGACATTGCATTCAACAATGCCGGCGCTGTCGGCATGATGGCGCCGCTGCCGGACCTGCCGCCGGCGTCGTGGCATGACACGATGGATACCAATCTGACCAGCGCCTATCTGGCCGCCAGGCATCAGATACCGGCGATGCTGGAGCGTGGCGGCGGATCGCTGGTCTTCACCTCCAGCTTCGTTGGCTATACCGTCGGCATGCCAGGCATGGCGGCCTACGCCGCGGCCAAGGCCGGCCTGATCGGCCTGACGCAAGTGCTGGCCGCCGAGTACGGGCCGAAGGGGTTGCGCGTCAACGCACTGCTGCCAGGCGGCACAGACACGCCCGGCGCGACCACAACCACGCCCGAGGCCCGCACGTTCGTCGAAGGCATCCATGCCCTGAAGCGGATGGCCCGGCCGGAAGAGATCGCCCGCTCGGCGCTTTATCTTGCCTCCGACGCGTCGAGCTTCACCACCGGAACGGCGCTGTTCGCCGACGGCGGCGTGTCGATCAACCGGACGTGAACGGTTTCGGCGCCGGCATGCGGATCAACGCGGGCCGCGATGTCGCAATCCGGGCTTGCATTTGGGCTCGAATTGACGATTCCGTTCTCTCCTTGGAAACGGGCCGGAACCATGCTGCTGATCAAAACCTATGTCGCCCAAAGCGCAATCGAGGGCGTCGGCGTGTTCGCCGCCGAGCCAATCAGGAAAGGCGCCTCGATCTGGCGGCTCGACCCGGATTTCGACCGGCTGATCCCGCTGGAAAAATACCAGGCGGCACCCTCGCATCTCAGGGAACTGCTCGACCGCTACGCCTATCCCAGTCCCGACCGGCCCGGCTTCGTGGTCTATGAGGTCGACAATGGCCGCTTCATGAACCATTCGGCGACGCCGAACACGGACTTTTCGCAATATGGCGGGGCAACTGCGACCCGCGACATAGCGGCGGGCGAAGAGATAACCTGCGACTATGGCGAATTCTTCGAGGATTTTGAGCGGTTGCATCTGGCTACCGCGTAGTTGGCTGCCTATCTTGCGAGCGCCCGCTGGGCGAATTGGCCGCCTCCGTTCATTTCGGCTGTGGACAGCGCGGCGTGATTCTGCTATCAGCCGCCACAATTCGTGGTGTAAATCGCCGCGGAGGCTAGTGGCTATGGCCGCTTGCCTGTTGATATCAAACCCGAAAGACAGGATTGCCCGTGCAGGTACTCGTCCGCGACAACAATGTTGATCAGGCGCTTCGCGCTCTCAAGAAGAAGATGCAGCGCGAAGGCATCTTCCGCGAAATGAAGATGCGCGGTCACTACGAGAAGCCTTCCGAGAAGCGCGCCCGTGAAAAGGCCGAAGCCGTGCGCCGAGCCCGCAAGCTGGCCCGCAAGCGTGCACAGCGCGAAGGTCTGCTGCCGATGACGCCGCGTCCGGTGGCTGCCGGCGGTGCCGCCGGCGCAGCGCGTCCGCCGCGCTGATTAACGCCTATATTTCGTCCTTTTCGAAGGATACCAGGGGTGGCGCGATGCGGAATCGCCGCCACCTTTTTATTTTGATGTGACCCGGCCCGGAGGGGGGATCCGGACCTGAATGACGCGGCAAGTGAGGACAGGGCAGACATGAACGCAATCAGCGTGGAGAGCAAAACCACATTTCGTGGCTTTGCCCTGGCGACAGCCCTGCTTTCCGGATTGATGCTTGCCGGCTGCCAGACCTCGGGCCCGACCGGCGAGTTCAACAACATCGACAAGGCGCAAGGGTCGAGCGAGAACATCTCCTCGCTGTCGGCGGTGATTCAGCGCAATCCGCAGGATCCTGAAGGCTACAATGTGCGCGGCTCGGCCTATGGCCGGGGCGGCCAGTACCAGGCGGCGCTCAAGGATTTCAACCAGGCCATCCAGCTTAACCCGAATTTCTACCAGGCCTATTCGAACCGTGCGCTCATCCAGCGCTTCCTCGGCAATCAGGAAGCAGCGCTGGCGGACTACAACCGCTCGATCCAGATCAACGGCAACTACGATGCCGCCTATATCGGCCGCGGCAATCTCTACCGGAAGGCCGGCCGCACCCAGGAAGCCTTCAACGATTTCCAGAAGGCGATCCAGCTCGACACGACCGATGCCCGCGCCTATCACAATCGGGGCCTGATCTATCAGAGCCAGGGCCAGCACAAATTCGCTATCGAGGATTTCTCGACCGCCATCTCGCTGGCCCCGGACGCCGCCGAGCCGTATAATGGCCGCGGCCTTTCCTACCTCGCCACCAATGACGAGGACAATGCCTTCTCCGATTTCAACATGGCCATCAAGCTCGACGGCAAGAACGCCGAGGCCTGGTCCAACCAGGCGCTGATCTACGAGCGGCGCGGCGACAAGGCCAAGGCGGCCAAGTCCTACCGCGAAGCCGTTCGGCTCGATCCCACCTACCAGCCGGCCAAGGATGGCCTCGCCCGCGTCAGCTGAGATCAGGCAAGGCCGGCCAAGCCCACACGCGTCGGATGCGTGTCCGAAAGGACACGTATCGCCGCAGATCGCCATCAATCCGGCAACCGCGCGCTGACCCCGCTGCAAGCCGTGATCGCCTGCCTTGTTCGCGCCAAGGTTTCAGCGGAACGGTCTGGCCACCCAGCCGTTACTTTGAAGCGTTTTGCGAAAGGACCTCCCATGACCAAGAAACTCGTCTGCGCCGCTGCGCTCGCCACGACCATGTTCGCTGTTGCACCGGCAAGCGCCGGCAGATTGCAGCTCGGCACGCTCGACTGCACCATCGACGGCGGCACCGGCTACATCGTGACATCCAACAAGGGCGTGTCCTGTGTCTTCCGCCCCTATCATCACGGTCCGGCCGAGATTTACACCGGCGTCATCTCCAAGCTCGGCGTCGATGTTGGCAAGACGCACCAGGGCCAACTCGCCTGGGCCGTGTTTGCCGCGACCCGTGACCGCGACGCGGGTGATCTTGCCGGCAGCTACTACGGCGTCAATGCCGAGGCGAGCGTCGTGACCGGCGGCGGCGCCAATCTGCTGGTCGGCGGCTTCGACAGCGCCTTCATGCTGGAGCCGCTCAGCGTCCAGGCGCAGACCGGCGTCAACCTGGCCGTTGCCGTGACCTCGCTTGAGCTGATCCACTCTCTCAAGTAACGGCACGTTGATCTTCTCGGCACGGACGGCAACCGCGCGATGATCAAAATAGCGCGCGGTGGACTTGGTTCCGCCGCGCGCTTTGCATTTGCGAACTGCTGTGACCAGGCCAAGCTAGCAGATCGAAATTATTGCCGATGGAAGACTTGCTCGTTCTGTGCTACCAACCGGAAATGTTGCTGGCTCTGCGCGAAAATGCGCGCGAGCTCCGGCAGATGTAAAGACATCGTCGAATGCAATTTTGTTGCAGCTGCCGGAGGCCGTGATGGATTTCATCGAGCAGTTATTCGGATTTTCGCCCGATGGCGGGTCGGGATCCTTCGAACTTCTTCTGATACTCGCACCATTCTTGATTGCCGCTGTCTGGTTTTTCATGCGTCGACAGCGACGTTGACGAAATGGCCGCGGACTGGCCATGAACCCGCTCCCCAAAGTACTGGATTTCCTGAACGCGCTCGCCGACGCGTTCACCGAGTGGCCATCGAACCTGCGCCAGATCGCTGCCCGGATCTGCGCCCTCGCCAGATTGCTCTGCGAAAGAATGAAGCTCCCCGATCGGTTGGACCGAAGCGGGCCGCAACGTTGCGTCAAGATCAGCGACCCCGCCTATAAACGCCCGGATCCCCTGATCTACGCGCAGTATTATTTGATGGGCCAGGGCCTCGCCGTCACATGGGACAACCCCGACATCGAGATCCGAAGCGGCGGCAATCCTGTCGCACCACATATGCTGGCGCCCGACACCGAATATGAAATCGTCGCCCGTATCTGGAACAACTCGACCGAGGCCCCGGTCGTCGATCTGCCGGTGAAATTCTCCTATCTGAGTTTCGGCATCGGCACGGTGTCGCATTGGATCGATGAGACCAGGACCGATCTCGGCGTCAAGGGCGGGGCCAACCATCCGGCTTTCGCGTCGGTCAAATGGCGAACTCCGGCAGCGCCTGGTCACTATTGCATCCAGGTCCTGCTCGACTGGCTCGACGATGCGAACCCGAACAACAACCTAGGCCAGGACAACACCACCGTCGGTGTCGCCCATTCGCCCGCAAGATTTGAATTTCGCCTGCGCAATGGCGAGCGGGAGAGGATGGGATTTCGTCTCGAGGCCGATGCCTATTCCCTTCCTGAATTGCCGGTCTGTGAGCCGCGCCCTCGCCCGAGGCCGCGTCGCCGGCCCTTGCGCACCTTCCCCGGCACCATCGCGGCAGTGCCTGTCGGCCACACCCGTCAATCGCATCCTTTGCCCGCCGGCTGGCTTGTCACGTTCGAGCCCGCACAAGCGGACCTTGCCCCGGGTGAGGAAATCCCCGTCACTGTCAATATTGAACCGCCAGCCGGTTTCACCGGCCATAAGGCAATCAACGTTCATGCTTTCTCGGCCCGCGGCCTCGCCGGCGGCGTGACGCTCTATGTCGAGCGATAGGGGGTCGCCATGGCTTATCGGCACTACACCAAATGCGTGTCGGTCGGAAATCACCACGGCAAACAATACGGGCAGATGATCATTGCGGCGGCCGTGGTCGCTTTGCCGCTCATCCTTGTGGGCGCCCTTCCCGGACCGGCCGCCATGCTGGTGGCGCTTGCGGCCATATTGGCCTATTGCCGCTGGTGGCTGTACGACCGGCTGATCTGTCTCGGTGGCGACGAATGCGCGGTGGGCTGGCTGCTCAAGGTCGATCCGCCGGAGGAGAAGTCGGGACTGGACCGGTTCGACACCGACTACAGTCTCAATCTGGTGCCGGCCAATGTCGTCGAATTCACCAACCAGGCAACGGCCGAAAAGATAGCGCCGTTTGGACGCCTGATCGCCAACACGCCTGCGATCCAGGGCGCGGGCCTCGACTGGAAAGGTCAGGAAGCGCGCCAATGGGCCAATGACGACCCGACCGCGGTGCTGCATTGCGAGTTCGAAGGCGCCGGCGTCTACGACCTCATGATAGCCTGCCTTGCCGCAATTCCAGTCGCCACGGCCGCCGCGGTTGCTTGCGCCATTCCCTTCTTCGGCTGGATCGCCTGCGCGGTCCTGTCGCTCATCGCGGCGGTCATCGTCATCATAGGCGGCATAGTCGGCCTGCTCGACACAGCCAATCCGACGGATCTCGACGAGAATCTCGGCGATCTTCACGTCAACGATCCGACGCGCCGCGGCGCGGACATCCTGTTCGTCAAGGGAACGTGGGTCTACGATTCGGCACATGACGGCTGGAACGAAATCCATCCCATCAAGCACTGTCAGAAGATCGGCACCTGGAACGGCAGCTGGAACGAATCCCCGGTTCCCGACGGCAGCCCCGCGCGCTGGTGTGAAGCCGTTGGGACGGCAGGATCGCCATTGACCGTCGCATCCCAGCAGGAGCCTCAGAACCAGTGGACGATACATCCCGCCATAGACGGTTGCCGGCCAAAGCCCGACGATCACCGACCGGACCCCGTGCACTGACCTGGCATCCTTCGCTCGCGAAGCAGTGTCATCTGCTCCTCAAAGATGGCTGCAGCGAATGCACGAGGGGCCCATGACACGCAAAATGATCCTTGCTGCCATCGTTGCCATTGCCAGCTCCGCCTTGGCCCAGGCACAGGACCAGGGCATCGAGCTCGGCACACTTGAATGCGCCATATCGGGCGGCACCGGCTTCATCTTCGGCTCGAGCAAGGATCTGAGCTGCACCTTCACCCCTGCCGACAAGACTTTCGCGCCGGAAGCCTATTTCGGCGCGGTCAACAAATACGGCCTCGACATCGGCACGACCAAGCAGGCGGTGATGCGATGGCTGGTGCTGACGCCGCTGAAGAACATCTACGCGCCGGGCGCATTGGCCGGCGACTATGTCGGCGCCAGCGCCGAGGTGACGGCAACCGTCGGCGCCGGGGCCAATCTGCTGGTTGGCGGCTCTTCGCAGTCCTTCACCTTGCAGCCGCTCAGCCTGCAGACCCAGACCGGCATCAATTTCGCCATCGGTGTCAGCCAGTTCCAGCTGCGCAGCACGGAGAACTGATTGGCCGGCGATGCCGGCCGGCCAGGGATGCGGGCATCCACGAACATCCAAAAAATCGCTTGAGCTCAAGCTTGGTTGAGGTTCTACAAACCCATCCGACCATGGTCCTGCCGGACCCCCGAGCCGGCTCCTGGCGCCATGCGTTTGATCGGGATATGAAATTCGAGGGACCGAAGTGACCGACATCAGCACAAACAGGGTCGACTGGCGCGCATTGTGGGCGAGCGGCGACCTCGCGCGCTTCTGCTTCATCAGCCTCGGCATCCTGCTGCACGCCACCAACGAGACGATGGTGGCGACCGTCATGCCCGCCATGATCGGCGAACTGGCGGGCGTGCAGCTCGTCGGCTGGTCGCTGGCGATCTATGAACTGGGCGCCATCGTCGCCGGTGCCGCGGCCGGACGGGTGGTCAGCTATGTGGCGCTGCGCACCAACATGGTGGTCGCGGCGCTGCTTTACGCGGCCGGCGCGCTGATCTGCGCCACCGCGCCCTCGATGCAATTGTTCCTGGCCGGGCGCCTGATCGAGGGTCTGGGCGGCGGCGCGCTGGTGTCGCTGGCTTTTGTCTCGGTGGAGCGCCTGTTTCCGCGGGCCATCTGGCCGCAGCTTTTCGGTATCATGTCGGCGATCTGGGGCGTCGCCGCCTTCAGCGGGCCGATGCTTGGCGCGATCATGACAGAGCTTCTGTCATGGCGCTGGGCGTTCGGCATCTTCGTGTTCGGCGGTGCGGCGATGGCGCTGGCGAGCTTCGTGGTGCTCGACACGCCGGAAGCGACGAGGCCTAGTGCCGGCGCGGGCAAGGCACCACCCTTCCCGCTCATAGCGCTTGGCTGCCTTGCCGTCGCCGTCGTGCTGATCGCCTCGGCGGGCGTCGACATCGCCTTGCTGCGCTCGTCGGTGCTGATGGTGCTCGGCCTGGTCGGCCTTGTGCTGTTCTTCCGTATCGATGCGCTGAAGCCGAGATCGCGGCTTTTCCCCTCGCGGCTGTTCTCGTGGCGCACGCCGGTCGGCAGCGGCATGACCATGGTCGCCGCCTTCTCGGTGGCGACCTGTTCCTTTGCCATTTACGGCCCGCTGCTTCTGACCACGCTGCACCACGTTCCGCTCCTGACCACCGGCTACATCATCGCCGCCGAATCGATCGCCTGGTCGATCCTGTCGATCCTTGTCGCCAACGCGCCACAGGAGCGTGAGAGATTGATCATCGTCATCGGCGCCCTGATGATCGCCACCGGCCTCGCTGGTTTCGCCTACACCATCCCGGCAGGCTCGATCCCGCTGATCCTGGTATGCGCCCTTTTGCAGGGTGGCGGCTTCGGCGTTGCCTGGCCGTTCCTGACGCGCGTCATCGTGGCCTCCGCGCCGGAAGATGAGCAGACCATCGCCTCGGCCGCGGTGCCGACCATGCAGCGCATCGGCTATGCGGTGGGTGCCGCCCTTGCCGGCATCGTCGCCAATGCCAGCGGCTTCTCGCAAGGCCTGAACCGGGACGCGGCGGCTGATGTGGCAACCTGGCTGTTCCTCGCCTTCGTGCCGCTCGGCATCATTGGCTGCGTCGCCGCCCTGCGCACATCGACGACCGCGAACCGGCTGCCGGAAGCTGTCGGCTAATCAGGCCAGGCAACGCTCATTCGACCTCGCGCAGGCGGTAGCCGACGCCGGTCTCGGTGGTGATGTAGCGCGGCTGGTCCGGCGTCTTCTCGATCTTCTGCCGCAACTGCCGGACATAGACCCGCAGATACTGCACGTCGGTCGAATCGTTCCACACCTGCTTCAGCAGGAACTGGTGCGTGAGAACCTTGCCCGCATACTGCACGAGAATGCGCAGAATGTCGTATTCCTTGGGCGACAGCTTTACCTCCTTGCCCCCGACCTTGACGATGCGCTTGACCAGGTCGACGCTGAGATCACCGGTTTGGAACACCGGCCTCTCGCCCTGCTGCTGGAACTTGTGCCGCAGTGCCACGCGGATGCGCGCCACCAGCTCGTTCATCCCGAACGGCTTGGTGATGTAGTCGTCGGCGCCGAGTTCGAGCGCGTCGACGATGCCGGCCTCGTCGGTGCGGCTGGAGAGAATGACCACCGGCATGTCGAAGCCGTCGTCGCGCCATTTGCGCAGCAGTTCATGGCCGCTCATGCCAGGCAGGCCAAGGTCGAGCAGCACGAGATCCGGTTTTTCCTGTACCATCAGCTCGATAGCCGCCTTGGCGTTCGGCGCCTCGCTGACCGCGTAGCCCTGGCTGGCGAGGCCGACCCGGAGCAGCTTGCGGATCGGCGGCTCGTCATCGACGACCAGTATCCTGACGTTCGAATTGGTCATCGAGGCTGATCCGCGCTGGAGCCGATGCGATTGCCGGACAGTTCCGCCGGCACCGGCATCCTGATGGTGAAGGCAGCACCCGAACGGTCGGTCCGGTTGGCGGCCGAGATCGTGCCGCCCATCGCCTCGATGAAGCCGCGGCAGATCGACAGGCCGAGCCCGGTGCCGGCGCGCACCTGGTCGCCCTTGCGCACCCGGTAGAAAGTATCGAACACGCGCTCAAGATCCTGCGGAGGGATGCCCAATCCCTCATCCATGATCTGAAGCACGACGGAGCCGATGTCGGTCCAGCCCTGCAGGCGGATCGTCGAGCCGGGCGGCGAATATTTCGACGCATTGTCGAGCAGATTGAACAGGACCTGCTCGAACAGCACAGGGTCGAGCTTCAGCATCGGCAGGTCGGGCGGAATATCGACCTCGATCTTGTGCTCGCTGGTGATCTTGCGGGCGCGATCGAGCGCGGTGCCGACGGCGTCGCCGACGTAATGCAGCGCATAATTGGGCTCCATCGCACCGGATTCGATCTTGGTCATGTCGAGCAGATTGGCGATGAAGCGGTTCAGCCGCTCCGCTTCGTCGACCACCGTCGACAACAGCTCCGTCCGGTCCTGCTCGGGCAGATCAGGCGCGAACTCCCTGAGAGTGCCGGCCGCGCCCATGATGGCGGCGAGCGGCGTCTTCAGATCATGGGAGATGGAGGTCAGCAACGCCGAGCGCAGCCTGTCGGCTTCGGCCGCGAGCTTGGCACGGTCGACATCGGCGACGAGCTGGATGCGCTCGATGGCGACCGCTGCCTGGTCGGCCAGCGCGTCGAGCAGCCGCTGCTGCTCGGGCGTCAGCAGCGGACCTTGCTTGTCGTTGTCGAGGCCGACCACGCCGACCGCCGTGCGTCCGGTGCGCAGCGGCAGATAGAGCCGCTTCGCACCGGGCAGCGTATCGGCGCCGCGGCCGGCGGCGCGATCGTGCTCCCAGGCCCAGCGGGCGGCGGCGATATCGGCCTCGGCCAGCGTATCGTCGGGCGGATAGCCCGCCTTGACGGTGATGGCGCCGTTTTCGGGCAAAAGCAGTACGACCCGCAATTTCAGCATCGAGGCGATCTGGAAGGCCGTGACCCACAGAACGTCGTCGAGCGTGCCGGCGCCGGCAAGCTTCTTGGAAAACAGGTAGATATCTTCCGTGGCCCGCGCCCGTGAGCGGGCGGCGGCAGCCTGGCGCTGCACGCGCGCCGTCAGGTTGCTGGCGATGACGGCAACGACGAGGAAGACGGCAAACGCAACGATGCTCTCGGGATCCCTGATCGTCAGCGTGTAGCGCGGCTCGAGGAAGAAGTAGTTGAAGGCAAGGGCGCTCAGGAAACAGGCGTACAAGGCCGGCCACAGTCCGAACGTCACCGCCGATGTCAGCACCGCCAGCAGCAGCACGATCGCCAGATTGCGCACGTCGAGGAACTGATCCAGAACCGTGCCGACGGCCAGCGAGCCCGCGACATAGGCCGTGGCGAACAGATATGGCCATATCTGGAATGGCCGCTGCTCGGCCGCCGTCCTGACCTTTCTCGATGCTGCGTCGGTATCGCGCTCGGTTCCCGAGATGACATGGACGCTGATGTCGCCGGCATTGCGGATCAGATCATAGGTGAGCGAGCCCTCGATCAATTCCCGCCAGCGCGACCGGGTCGGCCTGCCGACCACGATATGGGTGAAATTGTTCGCCGTCGCATGGCGCACGATGTCCTGCGCGACGTTCTGGCCCGGAATGGTCGTCACCTCGGCGCCGAGTTGCTCGGCGAGGCGCAGATGGTTCGCCAGCCTGTCCTTCTCTTCTTCCGACATGGCGGCCGAACGAGGCGTGTCGACATGAAGCGCCGTCCATGGCGCGCGGAGCCGGTCGGCCAGCCTGCGCGCATAGCGCACGCGCGCCGCCCCGCCCGGACGCGCGTCGAGGCAAACGAGCACCCTTTCCCCCGCCGCCCATGGCCCCTGGATGGCATGGGACTGCATGTGGTTGAGCAGTTGTTCGTCGACACGCTGGGCGGTGCGCCGCAGCGCCAGCTCGCGCAGCGCGGTCAGATTGCCCGGCGAGAAATAGTTCTCGATGGCGCGCTGGGCGGTGTTGGGGAAATAGACCTTGCCTTCCTCCAGCCGCTTGATCAGGTCGTCGGGCGTCAGATCGATGATTTCGACGTCGTCGGCCTGGTCGATGATGGAATCGGGAACCGTCTCGCGCACCCTGACCCGCGTGATCTGGGCGACGACGTCGTTCAGGCTTTCGACATGCTGGATGTTGAGCGTCGTGTAGACGTCGATGCCGCGCGCCAGGATTTCCTGCACGTCGAGATAGCGCTTGGGGTGACGGCTGCCGGGCGCGTTTGTATGGGCGAGTTCGTCGACCAGGACCAGTGCCGGGCGGCGTGCCAGGATGGCGTCTATGTCCATCTCGTCGAGGGTGCGTCCCTTGTATTCGACCGGGCGGCGCGGAATGACCTCGTAGCCCTCGACGAGGGCCAGCGTTTCCTTGCGGCCGTGCGTCTCGACGACGCCGATCACCACGTCGATGCCGTCGGCCAGCCTGGCGCGTCCCGACATCAGCATTTCGTAGGTTTTGCCGACGCCCGGTGCCGCGCCCAGGAAGATGCGCAGACGCCCGCGGCCCTCGCGCTCGGCATGCTCGAGTAGCGCGTCGGGGGAAGGTCTGTTTTCGACGTTGCTTCTGTCGTCCGGCATCGGCATCCAGTTTGAACGGCGCCGGGGACGGTGTCGATCCCCGGCGCTGTTCTTCATTGCTTGGCTATGTCGTCCAATGCGAGGTTAAGGGCCAGCACATTGACCACCGGCTCGCCCAGCACGCTGAGCTCCCGGTCCTCGACATGGCTGTCGACGAGCGCCTTGACCTTGGCTTCATCGATGCCCCTTGCCTTGGCGACACGCGGAACCTGGAAAGAAGCGTCCTCGGGGCTGATGTCGGGATCGAGCCCGCTGCCCGATGTCGTGACCAGGCCCATCGGAACCGGCGCATTGGGGTTTTCGGCCTTCAACTTCGCCGCGTCGCCCTTGATGCGCTCGATCAGCTTGGGGTTGGTCGGACCCAGATTCGAGCCGCTGGAGGCGCCGCCGTCATAGCCATTGCCGGCCGCCGAAGGCCGGCCGTGGAAATAGCGGTCGCTGCCGAAGGCCTGGCCGATCAGTTCCGAACCCAGCACCTTGCCGTCCTTCTCGATCAGGCTGCCATTGGCCTGTTTCGGGAACAGCGCCTGGGCGATGCCGGTCATGCCAATGGGATAGATGAGCCCGGTCAGCACGGTGAAGAAGACGATCATGACGATCGCGGGTCTGATTTGCTTGAGCATCGGAGTGATCCCTTATGCAAGGCCGAGGGCCGTGACGGCCATGTCGATAATCTTGATGCCGGCGAACGGCACGATGATGCCGCCGAGGCCGTAGACGAGCAGGTTGCGGCTGAGCAGCGCCCCGGCGCCGATCGCCCGGTATTTGACGCCGCGCAGCGACAGCGGGATCAGCGCGATGATGATCAGCGCATTGAAGATGATGGCCGACAGGATGGCGCTCTGCGGCGTCCCCAGATGCATGATGTTGAGCGCCTGCAGCGGACCTGTGGTGTGGCCGGGTGCGACGTAGAACACGGCGAACATGGCCGGGATGATGGCGAAGTACTTGGCCACGTCATTGGCGATGGAGAAGGTGGTCAGCGAACCGCGCGTCATCAGCAGCGCCTTGCCGATCTCGACGATCTCGATCAGCTTGGTCGGATCGCTGTCGAGGTCGACCATGTTGCCGGCCTCGCGCGCCGCCACCGTGCCGGTGTTCATGGCGACGCCGACGTCGGCCTGGGCAAGGGCCGGCGCGTCGTTGGTGCCGTCGCCGCACATGGCGACCAGCTTGCCCTTGGCCTGCTCGTCGCGGATCAGCTTCAGCTTGTCCTCCGGCGTCGCCTGGGCAAGGAAGTCGTCGACACCGGCTTCGGCCGCAATGGCCGCTGCCGTCATCGGATTGTCCCCTGTGATCATCACCGTGCGTATGCCCATGCTGCGCAGCTCGGCGAAGCGCTCGCGGATGCCGCCCTTGACGATATCCTTGAGGTGCACGATGCCGAGCAGGCGCCCATCGCGCTCCACCGCAAGCGGCGTGCCGCCCGATTTGGCGACCTCGTCGGCGATCGCCTGCAAATCCCTGATCGTATCGCTGTTCGGGCGCGTCGCGTGGCTGGCTGATGTCGTCTGGTTGACATGGGCGAGCACGGAATCGACCGCGCCCTTGCGCACGGAGGAGCCGTCTATGTCGACGCCGCTCATCCGGGTCTGCGCGGTGAAGGGCACGAAGGTGGCGTGCAGTGTCGCCATGTCGCGGGCGCGGATGGCGTATTTCTCCTTGGCCAGCACGACGATCGAGCGGCCTTCCGGCGTTTCGTCGGCGAGCGAGGCAAGCTGTGCCGCATCGGCCAGTTCCTGCTCGGTGACGCCCTTGACCGGGCGGAATTCGGTCGCCTGGCGGTTGCCGAGCGTGATCGTGCCGGTCTTGTCGAGCAAAAGCGTGTCGACGTCGCCGGCCGCCTCCACGGCGCGGCCGGACATGGCGAGCACATTGAAGCGCACCAGACGGTCCATGCCGGCGATGCCGATGGCCGACAAAAGCGCGCCGATAGTGGTCGGGATCAAGGTCACGAACAAAGCGACGAGCATCGTGACCGGGATATAGCCGCCCGAATAGGAAGCGAAGCTCGGGATGGTAGCGGTGGCCAGCACGAAGATCAGCGTCATGCCCACCAGCAGGATGTTGAGCGCGATCTCGTTCGGAGTCTTCTGGCGCTCGGCACCCTCGACCAGCGAGATCATGCGGTCGAGGAAGGTGTGGCCGGCGGCAGCTGTGATGCGCACGCGGATCCAGTCGGAGAGCACCTGCGTGCCGCCGGTGACAGCGGAGCGGTCGCCGCCGGATTCGCGAATGACGGGCGCCGATTCGCCCGTGATCGCCGCCTCGTTGACCGAAGCCACGCCTTCGATCACCTCGCCGTCGGAGGGGATGATGTCGCCGGCCTCGACCAGCACGGCGTCGCCCACCTTCAGGCTGGTGCCCGGCACCAGCCTGAATTTCGTCCGGTCCTCGCCGGTCAGCAGCTTGGCCTGGGTCTCGGTGCGCGCCTTGCGCAGCGAATCGGCCTGCGCCTTGCCGCGGCCTTCGGCGACGGCTTCGGCGAAGTTGGCGAACAGCACGGTGAACCACAGCCAGATGATGATCTGGATGGTGAAGCCGAGATTGCCGCCGCCGCTGGCGAGGTCCTTGACGAAAAGCACTGATGTCAGCGCCGAGACGACGGCAACGACGAACATTACCGGGTTCCTGGCTAATGTGCGTGGGTTTAGCTTTTTGAAGGCGCCGCCGATGGCGGGCCACAGGATGCCGGCATCCATGATGCTGGCTGATTTCGACTGGCTCATTTTGAAGCTCCAGCTTCGGTGTTGGTGGGCGGCACCGAGCGGTCGGATGCCGAAAGAAGATGCGGAAGCCCGTAGGCCAGCAACCACAGAACGATCATGACGGCGGCGATGCCGAGGAATGTCGACATGGTGGGGAAAGGAGGAGGCTGCTCCTCCTTTCCGTTCTCGGCGGGATGGCGATCGCTGCGATGCCTGTTGTTGAACCAGGACATCTCCGTTTCAGCCAGGACACTTCCGTCTCAGAATGTCTGCCCGTGGATGTAGGCCAGATGCTCGACGATCGGCCCGACGGCGAGCGCCGGGAAAAAGGTCAGGCCGCCGACGATGACGATGACACCGACCAGCAGTCCGGCGAACAGCGGGCCGTCGGTCGGGAAGGTGCCGGCCGAGGCGGGCACGGTCTTCTTCGCCGCCAGCGAGCCGGCGATGGCGAGCGCCGGGATGATGACCAGGAAGCGGCCCATGAGCATGCCGAGACCCAGCGTGATGTTGTACCAGGGCGTGTTGCCGGTGAGGCCGCCGAAGGCCGAGCCGTTGTTCGCCGCCGCCGACGTATAGGCGTAGAGGATCTCGGAGAAGCCGTGCGGACCGCCATTGGCGATCGATGCCACGGCGCTCGGCAGGACCACCGCGATGGCCGTGAAGGTCAGCATCGCCAGCGGCAGGCACAGGATCGCTAGCATCGCCATCTTGACCTCCTTGGCCTCGATCTTCTTGCCGAGATATTCGGGCGTGCGCCCGACCATCAGGCCGGCGACGAAGACGGCGATCAGGATGAACATCAGGATTCCGTAGAAGCCGGCGCCGACGCCGCCGACGATGACTTCGCCGAGCTGCATGTTGATGAGCGGGATCATGCCGCCGAGCGCGGTGAAACTGTCATGCATGGCATTGACCGCGCCGCAGGAGGCCGCCGTGGTGATGACCGCGAACAGCGCCGAGAGCGCGATGCCGAAGCGGGTTTCCTTGCCTTCCATATTGCCGCCGTCGATGCCCAGCGCATGGACCAGCGGATTGCCCGCGGCTTCCGCCCAATAGCAGACGGCGACCCCGGCGATGAACAGCGCGCCCATGGCGGCCAGGATCGCCCAGCCCTGGCGCTGGTTGCTGACCATGCGGCCGAAGACGTTGGTGAGCGCCGCGCCGATGGCGAAGATCGACAGCATCTGGATCAGATTGGAGATGGCGTCCGGGTTCTCGAAGGGATGCGCGGCATTGGCGTTGAAGAAGCCGCCGCCATTGGTGCCGAGCATCTTGATGGCGATCTGCGAGGCGACCGGCCCGACGGCGATGGTCTGCTTGGCGCGTTCGAGCGTGGTGGCGTCGACATAGGCTCCCAGCGTCTGCGGCATTCCGAGCCAGACATAGACCAGGGTGAGCACGACGCAGAGCGGCAAAAGCACGTAGAGCGTGGCACGGGTCATATCGACCCAGAAATTCCCGATCGACTTGCCGGAGGCGCGGGCAAAGCCGCGGATCAGCGCCATGGCGATGGCGATGCCGGTGGCCGCCGACAGGAAGTTCTGCACGGTGAGGCCGGCCATCTGCACGAGATAGGACATCGTGCTCTCGCCGCCGTAGTTCTGCCAGTTGGTGTTGGTCATGAAGCTGGCCGCGGTGTTGAAGGCGAGCCCCGGTTCGACCGCGCTCATGCCGGCCGGGTTGTAGGGCAGGCCGCCTTGCAGGCGCTGCAGGAAATAGAGCGCCAGGAAGCCGGCAAGGTTGAAGAACAGCATGGCGGCGGCATAGCCCGTCCAATGCTGCTCCTGGTCGCCGGTTCCGGCCAGGCGATAAAGGCCCCGCTCGACGGGGCCGAGCACCGGCGACAGCAAGCTGCGGTCGCCGGTGAAGACGCGATGCATGTAGCCGCCCAGCGGCTTCACGAGCAAAACCAGGATCCCGCAATAAAGAAGGATCTGTATCCATCCGTTGATAGTCATGATTTGGCTTTCCGTGCGCCGGTCAGAAGCGTTCCGGGCGGATCAGGGCGTATGTCAGGTAGGCGAGCAGGAACAACGTCACGCCGCTACCGAGGATGTAATCGACAAGCATGGCCCGATCCTTCCGCTCAAATTCTGTCGCAGGCTTTGACGTAGGCAAAGGAGAGGGCGAAAAACAAAACCCCGATCCCGAGAACAATGATGTCCATTGTGCTTGTCCTTGCTTTGATTTTTCCACTTTGCGCCCGCTCGAAGCAGCTTGGCGACTACATGAAACGGCGCGCCAACCTGGATTGGTGACGGCGTCCGACGTTTTTCTCAAAGCGGAATATGGACCCGATCGCCATAAAGGTTCGAGACGGGGCAAAGCGGAAAGAAATAGGAATTCTATAAAGATTTTCGGCGGAATGAATTGAAAGTGGTGAATGCGTCCAGCGATATCGCCAGTCGCAAGGATGGCAGGTTAGCCAACGATGCGACCTCGCCGGCAAACGCAATTCTATCGCTGCGGCTCGACCGCCTCGAGGGTCACGCCTTCTTTACGAACTCGGTTTTGAGCACGAGGCCCTTCACTTGCCTGGTGTTGCATTCTATCTCACCGGGATTGCCGTTGAGGCGAATGTTCTTCACCAACGTGCCCCGCTTGATCGTCTCCGAAGTGCCCTTGACCTTGAGGTCCTTGATCAACGTGACGGAATCGCCGTCATTCAACTGAGCGCCGTTGCTGTCGCGCACCATTACATCGTCCGGCATGCTATCTCCTGTGATCGGGATCACCACTACCAGATCACCAGGAATTCCAAAACCGGCTCGTGCGCGGCGTTTTCATAGAATGCCCAAGGATCACTCGACGCGCTTCCCAAAGCGCTCGAAACTAACAGCTGCTTTTTTAATCGTGCAAGCCGGTCGGCAAGGTTGATGACCCTGCCCTCCTACGCTGAAGCTTCGGAGGGCATCCTGCTTCGCGCTGTCGATTGAGCCAATCCTGCGAAGCTCGAAGAGCGAAGCAGGATGGCGGAGAGAGCGGGATTCGAACCCGCGTTACGGTTTCCCGTAAACACACTTTCCAGGCGTGCGCCTTCAACCACTCGGCCACCTCTCCGTCCTTGCCTTTCGCGTCGGCCGGTTTCGCCGCGCGGGTTGGGGAGATGCTCTCCCTTTGGGGATGCGTGCGGAACTGCCCGCACCGGGCGCCGCCAACCAGCGGACGCCCTGCCCGCACCTGAGCCGTCGAAGCAACAGGCGCGGGGCTCATCTAGTCGATCCGGCGCCGAATGCCAAGCCATAACGGCGGTCAATTCGCTTTGCCGGCCACACGGCGTTCATGGGGGCCGCCGGCACGTCCGTTTGGAGTCCCGCCACTTCAATCGCTGCTTGATGATGTGCACGGGCAAGGCTGCGAGGCCAGCCGCGCTTGACTTCGTCCCGAGCGGCCTGTCGAGTGTCCGAAAGGCTTTGCGGGGGGCATCGTCGCAACATGACGTCAAGCAGCGGAATTCCGGGCGGTACGCCGGACAACGGACAGCCACCGGCCGAGGGAAAGATCCCGGCCCGACATCTGGACAGCGGACTTTCCTATGTCCCGGTGGGCTGGCTGGTTATCGTTATGGCCCTGTCGGTCTATTGGCTGGCGTCGGCCTTGTGGCTGGTGGGGAGTTCAGGCCTGCCGGACGCCGTTTTCTATTTCCTCTTCAGCGGGCTCGTCGCCGACGTCATCACCATCCTATGGGGACTTTACCTGCTCGGCCTCGCCTTCGGCCGTTCGGCGCGCTTCCCCAGCCACTTCACCATCTGGCAGGCCGCCACGATCATATGGCTGCTGGCAAGTCACGCTTACGCACTTGCCGTGCCGGGCTTCGTCTTCTCCGCCAGAAGCCTGGCCATCACCGCCGCCGAGATCGCCATCGGCCTGCTTTGCATCTACCTGTTGCGCCGCGGCTCCGGCGCCGAGACCGTTTATGCCAAGCCGCGAGCCGAAGCGCCGTCGGTCTTCGTTTCCATTGTCGCCGCGCTGCTCGGCATCATCCTCGGCGCGGTCGTCGGCGCGGTGGGCGGTTTCCTGGCCGGTTCGCTCATCGCCGATGTCACCGACGTGAGTTGCTTCGAGGGTGCGTGCGGCTACTTCGCCGCATTCATCGGCCTGGCCGGGCTGGTGGTCGGCGCCATTGCCGGCGGCATTCTCGCCGTCTGGCTCGCCAACCGGCGCAAGCGCAGGCCGGCCGGCTAGGCTGCGTCGGCCGCGATTCAATTCGCGTGCCGTGATTGCGAACGGGGCCCATGCGCTCTATTTCTCATTTCGGAACACCGCCGGAGATCCTCGGGAAGATGTTGAGGATCGGCCAGGGGAAAGGTCTCTGATGTTTCGCTTCGTCTTTCGTCTCGCGGCCATGGTCGCGCTGTCGATTTCGGTCATCATGGCGGTGCTTGACACGACACGCACGGTGGCCGCCTCGGCACTGGTGCTGACCCCGCTCAATGCAAGCTGGCTGGCCGTGTCGCCCGACACGCGCGCCGCCTTTGAAAGCTTCGTTCGCGCCAAGGCCGGCCCGCTGCTATGGGACGGCGCCATCGCCTGGGTGCTCAACCAGCCGGGCTTTGCCGTGTTCGCGGTGCTGGCCTTGCTGCTCTATGCCATCGGCTACAGGCGGCAGCGGCGCACCGGGCAGTTCGCCTGAAGGGCACGGGCATCGCACCCCGCCATGCTTTTCCAAAAGGTCAAAATTCCACGTGAATTTTGTTTCGGGCCGTGCCAGATTGCCGCTGAGCGGGAGGGGAATATACACTCCTGCCTGACGTCGCGCGCATGCCGCAGAACCGGGCAGGCGGGCGGGCGTAACGGAAAAAATAACCGACAGGGTGTGGATCACATGAAACGTATCGTTCTCGGCCTTCTGGCCGCAACTGCAATGGTTCTTCCGGCTTTCGCCGCGGATGTGCAGCCGGCCATCCTTTATGATCTCGGCGGCAAGTTCGACAAATCCTTCAACGAGGCGGCCTACCATGGCGCCGAAAAGTTCAAGACAGAGACCGGCGTCCCCTATGTCGAGTTCGAGGTCTCCAACGCTTCGCAACGCGAGCAGGCGTTGCGCCGCTTCGCCGAGGACGGCCACAACCCGATCGTCATGGCCGGCTTCGCCTGGGAGGATGCACTGAAGAAGGTCGCGACCGAATATCCCGATCTCAACTTCGCCATCATCGACGATGCCGTCGACCTGCCCAATGTCCGCTCGCTCGTATTCAAGGAGAATGAAGGCTCCTATCTCGTCGGCATCATGGCGGCGATGGCCTCCAAGACGAAGAAGGTGAGCTTTGTCGGCGGCATGGACATTCCGCTGATCCGCAAGTTCGAATGCGGCTATGTCGGCGGCGCCAAATCGGCAGGCGCGACCGACGTCATCCAGAACATGACCGGCGACACGCCGGCCGCCTGGAACGACCCGGCCAAGGGCGGCGAGATCGCCAAGACGCAGATCGACCAGGGTTCCGACGTGGTCTATGCGGCCGCGGGCGGCACCGGCGTCGGTGTGCTGCAGGCGGCGGCTGATGCCGGCAAGCTCGGCATCGGTGTCGATTCCAACCAGAACGGCCTCCAGCCCGGCAAGGTCCTGACCTCGATGCTGAAGCGCGTCGACGTTGCCGTCTACACCGCCTTCATGGACGGCAAGAACGGCACCTTCAAGGGTGGCGTCGAAAATCTCGGCCTCAAGGAAGGCGGTGTCGACTACGCCATGGACGATAACAACAAGGCGCTGGTTACCGACGAGATGAAGGCGGCGGTCGAGAAGGCCAAGGCCGACATCATCGCCGGCAAGGTCGAGGTGCACGACTACACCGCCGACAACGCCTGCCCGTATTGATCTGCCAAACCGACAGCAAACCGCCGGGCATGGTCCCGGCGGTTTTGTTTTGGAAGTCGCTGCCGGGTAGACGCAGACGTCTCGCAAGAAACACGACCCCAGGCCAATGGTGCAGTTGACAGTCGAACCCATGAACGAACGTGACATTGCAGCGGTGGCGCGATTGCGCGTTGCCGCCTTTTTCACGGGCACCGGACGAACGCTGGACGACGACGTGGCCGGACTTCGTAAACTGCTGCACGGCGACGGCTTCGAAACGGCGTTCGTGGCCCGGATCGGCGACGTGCCGGTCGGGACCTGCCTGCTGGTCCGCGACGAACTCGAACCGGCGCATGATCTGACACCATGGCTGGCCGGCCTGGCCATCGCTCCCGAGCACCAGCACCGAGGGATCGGCACTGCGCTGGTCAGGGCAATCGAAGCTCATGCCACATCGCTCGGCGTGGAGGCGCTTTATCTCTACACGTGGGAGGCGCGCGATTACTACATGAGGCTTGGTTGGATGGTCGTCGAGCCGTTCAGGCAGAACGGGGAGCCGATGGCGCTGATGTCGCGCCAATGTGGGCTATAGCTTTCCCGCCAGATAACCCAATGCGAAAGCCACGACCAGTCCAATGGCGACCGCAAGTCCGCGCCGGTCGCCGAGAGAATAGAAGCCGACATCATGCGGCTTGGCGGGGCCCCGGATCACCGGTTTAGCGTCCTCAAGACCGACAGCGCGCATCTGCGGCAAGTCGCCGATGCGCTGCGTGATCTGCCGCCAGCGCTCCGCGCCACCGGCGGCTTCGGTGCGGTCGAAAATATGCAGGTGCTCAGCAAGCTGGACCACGGCATCGCGAAAGGCTGGATCGATCTCCAGATCGCGCTCGGCCCGTTCGCGCTCTGCATCGTTCATCAGGCCAAGCACGTAGTCGCCGGCTCTTGCGATGCGATCGCTGGCCATCGCTCGACTTCCCTCCCCTACCAGTGCGGCGGCTTAGTCACCGGCACGTCGGGTGCCGCCTGTTCCTCCAGCGCCAGGAAGCGGTCGGTCAGCGCGTCGAGCTTGCGCTGCATGCGCTCGATCACCTTCCACTGCTCGGCGATCTGGCCGGACAGCTCCTCGATGGTCTTCTCCTGCTCGGCGGAGCGGATCTCCAGCGTCGTCAGCCGGTCGGCGGGCATGGTCATGCAAAGTCCTCAGGTATCGCGCGCAGTGTCAAATCGGCTTGCCATATTAGCGAATATGAGAGCTTCGGCCACGTTCGAAATTGACAAGCGCGCCGGGATTTGTCGAGAGTGGACGCTGCTCCGGCCAATTGGCACGGGCGGAGCGTCATGCTAGGCATTTTGACCAAGCGATAAAAAAATAAGAGTGGGACAGGCTGCATGGCGCATGCCGCGATTGAACTGGCCGCAATCGAACTGATTGGCATCAACAAGAGTTTTGGCGCCGTGCGCGCCAACCGCGACATCAACCTGGAAATCGCGCGCGGCACCATCCACGGCATCGTCGGCGAGAACGGCGCCGGCAAGTCGACGCTGATGTCGATTCTGTATGGCTTCTACCAGGCCGACAGCGGCGAGATCCGCGTCGGCGGCAAGCCGGCATCGATAAGCACGCCCAACGATGCGATCGCGCTCGGCATCGGCATGGTGCACCAGCATTTCATGCTGGTCGACAATTTCTCGGTCCTGGAGAACGTCATCCTGGGCGCCGAAAGCGACGCCTTGCTGAAGAAAAGCATCGCCAAGGCGCGTTCCGAACTGGAGCGGCTGGAGCGTGAATACGGCCTCGAGGTCGATCCCGACGCCATCGTCGAGGAATTGCCGGTCGGCCTGCAGCAGCGCGTCGAGATCCTCAAGGCGCTCTATCGCGGCGCCGAGATCCTGATCCTCGACGAGCCGACGGGCGTGCTGACGCCGGCCGAGGCCGACCACCTCTTCCGCATCCTCAAGCAATTGAAGGAGCAGGGAAAGACGGTGGTGCTGATCACCCACAAATTGCGCGAGATCATGGCCATCACCGACACGGTTTCGGTGATGCGCCAGGGCACGATGGTGGCGACCAGGGAAACGAAGAAGACCACCGTCGCGGAACTGGCCGAGCTGATGGTCGGGCGCCGCGTGCTCTTGCGGGTGGAGAAGGGCGAAGCGGAAGCCGGCGCGGTAAAACTCGCGGTCAAGAACCTGACGGTCAAGGATTCCCGCGGCGTCACCATGGTCGACGACATCTCCTTCGACCTGCGCGCCGGCGAGATCGTCGGCATCGCCGGTGTCGCCGGCAACGGCCAGTCCGAACTGCTCGAGGCGATCTCCGGCATCAGGCACGCCGTTTCCGGTTCGGTGATGCTCGAGGGCAAGCCGATCGATCTCACCGGCAAGGCCGATCCCGGCGAACTGCGCGACCGCGGCCTCGCCCATGTGCCTGAGGATCGCCATCATGTCGGGCTGGTGCTGGCCTTCGAGGAGAACGAGAATTCCATCCTCGGCTATCATGACGATCCCCGCTACCTCAGAGGACCCTTCCTCAACATCGATGCCATCGTTGCCGATGCCAAGGACAAGATCGAGAAATACGACATCCGCCCCGGCAATCCTCGGCTGAAGACGGCCAACTTCTCCGGCGGCAACCAGCAGAAGATCGTGCTCGCGCGCGAAATCGAACAGGACCCCGGCGTTCTCATCGTCGGCCAGCCGACGCGCGGCGTCGACGTCGGCGCCATCGAGTTCATCCACAAGCGCCTGATCGCCATGCGCGACCAGGGCAAGGCCGTGCTGGTCGTGTCGGTCGAGCTCGATGAGATCCGCTCGCTCTCGGACCGCATCCTGGTCATGTTTGCCGGCCGCATCGTCGGCGAACGCGGGCCGGAGGCGAGCGAGGGCGAGCTCGGCCTGCTGATGGCGGGTGTTGAGCGCCAGGAGGCGGCGCAATGAGCACGCCCTATGCCAAATTGCCGGCCTGGGCCGACTATGGGCTGATCCCGCTGATCAATCTGTCTGTGGCCTTCATCGTCGCGGGCTTCGTCGTGCTTCTGGTCGGCGAGAACCCGTTCCGTGCCGCCGTCATCCTGGTCGAGGGCGCCTTCGGCAAGGGAACAGGTATCGCCTTTACCCTCTTCTATGCCACCACCTTCATCTTCACCGGACTTTCGGTGGCGGTAGCAGCGCATTGCGGCCTGTTCAACATCGGCACCGAGGGGCAGGCCTACATCGCCGGCCTTGGCATCGCCATCGTCTGTCTCTCCTTCGACAGCGTGCTGCCATGGTGGCTGACATTTCCGCTGGCCATCGTGGCTTCGGCGGCCGTGGGCGCCTTGTGGGCGCTGATCCCCGCCTATCTGCAGGCCAGGCGCGGCTCGCACATCGTCATCACCACCATCATGTTCAACTTCATCGCTGCTTCGATCATGGTCTACCTGCTGGTCGGCCCGTTGAAACCGGCAGCCTCGCAGGCGCCGCAGACGCGCAACTTCCTGGCGGGCGCGGAATTGCCGAAACTCAACTGGGTCATCGAGCTGTTCGGCGCCAAGATCCGCTCGGCACCACTCAACATCTCCTTCATGCTCGCGCTGCTCATGGCCTTCCTGGTCTGGCTGCTGATCTGGCGCACCAAGCTCGGCTATGAGATGCGCACCTACGGCCACAGCCCAAAGGCGGCGCGCTATGCCGGCATTTCGGAAACCCGCATCATCATCACCGCCATGATGATCTCGGGTGCGCTCGCCGGCATGATGGCGCTCAATCCGGTGATGGGCGACCAGCACAATGTCGCGATCGACTTCGTCAGCGGCGCCGGTTTCGTCGGCATCGCCGTGGCGCTGATGGGTCGCCTGCACCCTGTCGGCATCGTGCTGGCGGCCATCCTGTTCGGCATGCTCTACCAGGGCGGCGCCGAACTCGCCTTCGAGATGCCTGCCATCAGCCGCGACATGATCGTGATCATCCAAGGGTTGGTCATCCTGTTCGCCGGTGCTCTCGAACACATGTTCAGGCCTTACATCCAGGCGCTGTTCGCCTCGCTCAGCCCGAGGTCGGTCGGCATGGAAGCGGTCAAGGGAAAAGGCGCCTGAGATGGACACCTTCAACGCCATCGTCCAGACGTTGGACTCCACCATCCGCCTCTCGGTGCCGCTGCTGCTCGCCTGCCTGGCCGGCCTCTATTCGGAACGCGCCGGCATCTTCGACATCGGCCTCGAAGGCAAGATGCTGGTCGGCGCCTTCGCCGGTGCGGCGGCCGCGTCGGTCTTCCATTCCGCCTTTCTCGGACTGGGCATGGCGATCCTGATCTCGGTCGCGTTCGCCATGATCCACGGCTTTGCCTCGATTACCCATCGCGGCAACCAGATCGTTTCCGGCGTGGCGATCAACTTCATCGCCGCCGGCTCGACCATCATCCTCGGCCAGGCCTGGTTCCAGCAAGGCGGGCGCACGCCGGCGCTGGAACCAGCCGAGCGGTTCGAGGCGATCACATGGCCCGGCGCCGAGACGATCCGCGACGTGCCGTTTCTCGGGCCGATCTATTCGGAACTGCTGTCGGGCCACTCGATACTGGTCTATCTCGCCTTCGCGATGGTGCCGTTCACCTGGTGGGTGCTGTTTCGCACGCGCTTCGGGCTGCGGCTGCGCGCGGTCGGCGAAAACCCAGCCGCCGTGGACACCGCCGGCATCTCGGTCGCCTGGCTGCGCTACAGGGCGCTGATCTGCACCGGCATCCTGACCGGCGTCGCCGGCGCCTATCTGTCAATGGTGCAGAATGGCGGCTTCGTGAAGGACATGACCGCCGGCAAGGGCTACATCGCGCTGGCCGCATTGATCTTTGCCAAGTGGAAGCCGGTCAACGCCATGTTCGCCTGCCTGCTGTTCGGCTTCCTCGACGCCCTGTCGATCCGCCTGCAAGGCTCGCCGCTGCCGCTCATCGGCAAGGTGCCGGTGCAGTTCATGCAGGCCCTGCCCTATATTCTCACCGTCATCCTGCTCGCCGGTTTCATCGGCAAGGCGATCCCGCCGCGCGCCGGCGGCGTGCCTTATGTCAAGGAACGCTGAGGATCGAGGGCGCGACGCAAAAGGCGCGCCGGCTTATGGACAAGATCATCGGAGAGAACACCGAAATGTCGCATGAATTATTCGAAGCGGCGAAGGCTGCCATGGCCAAGGCCTATGCCCCCTATTCGAAATTTCCGGTCGGTGCCGCACTTCGCACCGAGGACGGGCGCGTCTTCACGGGCGCCAATATCGAGGTCGCCTCCTATCCGGAAGGCTGGTGCGCCGAGACGACGGCGCTCGGCCATTACATCATGGGCGGCGGCGGCAAGATCATGGAAATCGCCGTCCTTGCCGAGCGCATGGCCAAATGCTCGCCTTGCGGCGGCTGCCGGCAGCGGCTGGCCGAATTCTGCCGTCCGGAAACGAAACTCTATCTCTGCGACAATGCGGGCGTCGCCGAAACCGTGACCATGGGCGACATGCTGCCTTACGGCTTTCGCGGCGACATGCTGAAATGAAGGAAGCGCTCGACCATCTGATCGAACGGCTGGACGGCCTGGCGCCGACCACGGCGCTGGTGCTGGGCTCTGGCCTGGGAGGGCTGGTCAGCCAGGTCGAGAACCCGATCCGTGTTTCCTATGCCGATCTGCCCGGCTTTCCCAGAAGCGGCGTTTCCGGCCATGCCGGAGAGGTGGTGGTCGGGCTGTTTGCCGGCACGCCGGTGCTGATGCTGTCGGGCCGCGCCCACTATTACGAGCACGGCAACGCGGCGGCGATGCGGCCGGTGCTGGAGGTGCTTGCCGGCACCGGCATCACCAAGCTGATCCTCACCAATGCCGCCGGCTCGGTCGATCCGGAGATGGGGCCGGGTTCGGTGATGCTGATATCGGACCACATCAATTTCTCCGGCACCAACCCGCTGATCGGCGAGCCGAGCGACCGCCGTTTCGTCGGCCTGACCGAAGCCTACGATGCCGGCATCCGCAAGGCGATCGAACAGGCGGCGAAGGCGACCGGCACGGCGCTGCACAAGGGCGTCTACATGTGGTTCTCCGGCCCGTGCTTCGAAACGCCGGCCGAGATCCGCATGGCGCGCATCATGGGCGCCAACGCGGTCGGCATGTCGACCGTGCCGGAAGTCATCCTTGCCCGCTTCCTTGGCCTGCGTGTCGCCGCCTGCTCGATCATCACCAATCTTGCCGCCGGCATGACCGGAGCCGAGCTTTCGCACCAGGAGACCAAGGATATGGCCCCGGTCGGCGGCGCGCGGCTGGCGACGATCCTGAAGCGTGTGTTCCGCGACGGACTGTTGGAGAACTGATGCTTCCGCAGGAAATCATCCGCCACAAGCGTGACGGCCACAGACTGCCGGCGCGCGAAATCGCCGACTTCATCGCTGGCGTAACCGATGGCGCCGTCCCCGATGGCCAGGTCGCGGCTTTCGCCATGGCGGTGTTCTTCAACGGCATGAGCCGCGACGAGGCCGTGGCGTTGACATTGGCCATGCGCGATTCCGGCGACGTGCTCGACTGGTCGGACCTGCCCGGCCCGGTCACGGACAAACATTCGACAGGCGGCGTCGGCGACAACGTCTCGCTGATGCTGGCGCCGATCGTCGCTGCCTGCGGCGCTTATGTGCCGATGATATCCGGCCGCGGCCTCGGCCACACCGGCGGCACGCTGGATAAAATGGATTCCATCCCCGGCTACGCCAGCCAGCCCGACATCGCGCTGTTTCGCAAGGCGGTGCTGGAGGCGGGTTGCGCCGTCATCGGCCAGACCGCGGACCTCGCGCCGGCCGACCGCCGGCTCTATGCCATCCGTGACGTGACCGGAACCGTGGAGTCGGTGCCGCTGATCACCGCCTCGATCCTGTCGAAGAAACTGGCAGCAGGCCTGGGCTCGCTGGTGCTCGACGTCAAGGTCGGCAATGGCGCCTTCATGGAGAAGTCGCGCGACGCGACGGCGCTCGCCAACAGCCTGGTCGAAGTCGCAAGCGGCGCCGGACTGAAAGTTTCGGCGCTGATCACCGGCATGAACGAACCGCTGGCCTCGGCCGCCGGCAACGCGGTCGAGGTGCGCAACGCCGTCGATTTCCTGACCGGCCGCCTTCGCGACCGGCGCCTGGAGGATGTGACGCTGGCGCTCGCCGCCGAAATGCTGCAGGCGGCGGGTCTGGTGCCGTCCAACCAGGACGGCATGCGGCGGGCCACCGAAACGCTTGCCAGCGGCCGCGCCGCCGCCACCTTCGCGCGCATGGTGACGGTGCTCGGCGGCCCCGCCGATTTCATCGACAAGCCGGAACGATATTTGCCCGTTGCGCCAACGGAACACGCGGTGAGAGCGATCGCGGACGGCTTCGTCACCGGCATTGCCACGCGTGATATCGGCCTTGCCGTGGTCGGGCTGGGCGGCGGCCGCACCCGGCCAGACGACAAGGTCGACCCGGCGGTCGGCATCACCAGGCTGTTGCCGGTCGGCGCCGAGGTTCGAGCTGGCGAGCCGCTGGCGCTGGTCCATGCCCGCTCGGTGTCCGACGCCGAAGCCGCGGCGGCAACGGTGCTTTCGGCCTATGCGATCGGCGCTTCCAAGCCGCCTGCCGACAAGTCGGTCATCCGGCGCATCCTGCCGCGTGGCTGATATGACCCAACCCCGAACGGCCGTGCCCGCTCACTGGACAAGAAGCAGCGTGCCGTTTTCGGCCTGATATTTGCCCAGCCGATTGAGAAAGCTCATGCCGATCAAATTGGTGTGCAGCGCCTTGTCGTCGAGCACGATGGCCTGCACGTCGTTGACGGTGATGCTGCCGATCTGCAAGCGGTCGATCATCACCACCGCCGCCTTGATCGTGCCGTTGGCCGTGTTGACCTCATGACTGAAATCCGACGGGTTCAGCGACAGACCGATCCTGCGCGCCGTCGAGGTGTTGACGGCGACCAGTGTCGCTCCTGTATCGATCATGCCGTCGATCTGGCGTCCGTTCAGTTTGAAGGCCGACGAGAAATGCCCTCGCGCGTCGGCCGTGACGACAACCTTGCGGCCCATCGGCAACGGCGCCACCGGCTTGTCGGGAGCCGCTGCCAAGGCGACCTCCGGACGGGCGTCGGCCGCTGGCTTGGCCGTCACCGCCGTTTTCAGCAGGCTTTCGAACATCTGCGGATTCGACTGATAGACAATCGGGATGGATGCCGATGTACCGGCAAAGACGCTGAGGACAAGTAGCTTGCGCAGCATGGATCGGCCCTGGCGCATGACCCCGAAAATCGGGATCGATTTTCGGAAAGGATCACGCGCGAATTAAAGTGTCGCAGCGTCCGACAGGACGCGCGGCGCTGTCGTGAAGGCCGATCCTTAACGCCGGGATGGTGTTTGCCGTTTTAACGCCGCTCGAAACCGCGCCGTTGCGTAAACTTTCGGTAAATCACTTTGTCCCGTACATGCGGTCGCCGGCGTCGCCGAGGCCGGGCATGATGTAGCCCTTCTCGTTGAGCTGGCGATCGATGGAAGCCGTGAAGACGGGAACGTCGGGATGTGCCTTGGTGAAGCGCTCGATGCCTTCGGGCGCCGCCAGCAGGCACAGAAAGCGGATGTTGGTGGCGCCGCGCCCCTTCAGCTTGTCGATCGCCGCGATGGCGGAATTGGCGGTGGCCAGCATCGGATCGACGACGATGACCAGCCGGTCGGCAAGGTCGCTCGGCGCCTTGAAGAAATATTCGACCGCCTCCAGCGTCTCATGGTCGCGATAGAGGCCGATATGGGCGACGCGGGCCGCCGGAACCAGGTCGAGCAGGCCTTCGAGCAAGCCATTGCCGGCGCGCAGCACCGAGGCGAAGACCAGCTTCTTGCCTTCCAGCGTCGGCGCCTCCATCGTTTCGATCGGCGTTTCGATGGTCGTCGTCGTGAGTTCGAGATTGCGCGTCACCTCATAGCCGAGCAGCAGCGAGATCTCGCGCAGCAGCCGCCGGAAACCGGCCGTCGAGGTCTCCTTCTTGCGCATGATGCTCAGCTTGTGCTGGACAAGCGGGTGGTCGACGACGGTGACGCCCTTCATGATGTGCTCCGACGTGGTTCGTGGTGAGTAGCCAATAGTGAGTAGTGAATAGTGAGCCGATTTGCGAGTCCCGATGCGCGCTCCGCCAAACTGCTCACTGCTGGCCACTCCCTGTCCACCCAGCCTTCATTCACCTGGCCTTCGCATCCAGCCGGCTGAGCAGCGTTGCCTTGGTCTTCCTGTCGACGAAAGCGGCCTCGATGGCCGTTCGGGTAACGGCCGCCAGCGCCTTCTCGTTCATCGAGAAATACTCGGCCGCAATGTCGTATTCGCGTTTCAGCGAGGTCCAGAAATAGGGCGGATCATCCGAGTTGAGCGTCACCTTGCAGCCGGCCGCGAGCAGGGCGGGGAACGGGTGGGCGGCGAAACTGTCGAACACTTTCAACGCAATATTGGAGCCGGGACAGCATTCCAGCACCACGCCCTCATCGGCGATGCGCCGGACAAGATCGGGGTTTTCGATGGCGCGCACGCCATGGCCGATGCGTGACGGGCGGATATGATCGAGCGCCGCCTGGACCGTCTCCCATCCCGTCAGCTCGCCTGCATGGATGGTAATGCCGAGCCCGGCCTCGCGGGCAATCTCGAAAGCCCTGACATAGTCCTCCATATCGCCAACCCTCTCGTCGCCGGCGACGCCGAAACCGGTGACCAGCGGGTGCCCGCAGCGCGCGGCGAAACGCGCTGCCTGCTCGATGGACTCGACGCCGGCATGGCGCACTCCCGTGACGATCATACGGCCCTCGATGCCGGTCTTGGCCTTGGCGCGGGCCATGCCTTCGCCGAGCGCATCCGTATAAGCCTTCGGCGACAGCCCCGCCTTCGTGGCATGGTCCGGCGAGGTGAAGACCTCCGAGTAGATAGCGCCGTCACGCGCCAGGCTGGTCAGATAGTGGTCAGCCAGCCGTGCATAGTCTTCCTCGGTCCGGAACAGGTCGGAGGCGAAGTCATAGGCGGCGAGAAAAGAGGTGAAATCGTGCCAGACGAAAGAGCCGTTCTGGATATAGGGCGAGATGTCCTTGCCGTATTTCTGCGCCTGTCGGATGACGAGTTCCGGTGCCGCTGCCCCTTCGATATGGCAGTGCAGTTCCGCTTTCAAAGGCATTCAAACATCCCGTCGGTCAGTCCAGGTCTCGAAACCCGCCACCTGGAAGCGCGGCCGAACACCGCGCCTTAAACAATAGCGCCCGCACCATCGATCGGCTATGGTCCCGCCGGTTTTATGACGGATCAAAAAAATGTCAGTTGAGAGAACCACGGCCGCCGGCGGCATGGAAACCTCCTATGGTTTCAAGCGTGTAGGGGCAGGCGACAAGCAGCCCCTGGTCAACGATGTTTTCCACAAGGTCGCCAACCGCTACGACCTGATGAACGACCTGATGTCGGGCGGCCTGCACCGGCTGTGGAAGGATGCCATGGTAACCTGGCTCAATCCGCCGAAGCGGCCGGGCTGGCGCGTGCTCGATGTCGCCGGCGGCACCGGCGACATCGCCTTTCGCATCGTCGATGCCAGCCATGGGCATGCTCATGCCACCGTGCTCGACATCAACGGCTCGATGCTCGCCGTCGGTCGCGACAGGGCGCAAAAGAAAGGCATGTCCGGCAACACCGACTTCGTCGAAGCCAATGCCGAGGAACTGCCGTTCGCGGACGCCACCTTCGACGCCTACACCATCGCTTTCGGCATCCGCAACGTCCCCAGGATCGACGTCGCTCTCAGCGAAGCGTTGCGCGTGCTGAAGCCGGGCGGGCGGTTCCTGTGCTTGGAATTTTCCGAGGTCGAGATGCCGTTGCTCGACAGGGTCTATGAGGCCTGGTCGTTCAAGGCCATTCCGAAGATCGGCAAGGCCGTCACCGGCGACGGCGAGCCTTATTCCTATCTGGTCGAGTCGATCGCGAAATTCCCCAACCAGGCGAATTTTGCTTCCATGATAACCCGCGCGGGCTTCGATCGGGTCTCGTTCCGCAACTATTCCGGCGGCATCGCCGCGCTTCATTCGGGCTGGAAACTTTGAGGCAGGCCCGGGCATGAGCACCGTCAGCGCTGGATTTCGGCTCATGCGGGCCGGCTGGGTGCTTGTGCGCGAGGGCGTCGTCGCCGCTTTGCCCGGCGAGGAACTGTCCGGCCTGCCGAAATTGGGCTGGCGGCTGGCGCGGCTGTTTACCCGCCGCCGCGCGCTCGCCTATGAGCGCAGCGATCGGCTGGCCAAGGCGGTGGTCCGGCTCGGGCCGTCCTATGTCAAGCTGGGCCAGTTTCTGGCGACACGACCCGATGTCGTCGGCAACGACATGGCGCTCGATCTCGCCATGCTGCAGGACAAGATGCACACCTTCCCGACGGCCGAGGCGGTGGCGGCCATCGAGGGCTCGCTCGGGCGCAAGCTCGGCGACCTCTACACGCAGTTCGGCGACCCGGTCGCCGCGGCCTCCATCGCCCAGGTCCATGCCGCTGAAACCGTCGATGGCGGCGTCGCCAGGAAGGTAGCGGTCAAGGTGATCCGGCCGGGCGTGCGCCGCCGCTTCTTCCAGGATCTCGAAAGCTATTTCCTCGCCGCCCGCCTGCAGGAGAAATACATCCCCTCCTCACGCCGGCTGCGGCCTGTGGAGGTGACCGAGACGCTGGCGCAGACCACCAAGATCGAGATGGACCTGCGCCTCGAGGCGGCCGCGCTTTCCGAACTTGGTCAAAGCACCAGGGAGGATCCGGGCTTTCGCGTCCCTTCCGTCGACTGGGAGCGCACTGGCCGCGACGTGCTGACCATGGAATGGGTCGACGGCATCAAGATGAACGACATCGCCGGACTCGCCGCCGCTGGACACGATCTGAGGGCAATCGCGGCCAACCTCATCCAGTCGTTCTTGCGCCATACGCTGCGCGACGGCTTCTTTCACGCCGACATGCATCCGGGCAACCTGTTCGTCGAGGCTGATGGCACGATCGTCGCGGTCGATCTCGGCATTGCCGGCAGGCTCGGCAAGAAGGAGCGCCGGTTCCTCGCCGAAATCCTCTACGGCTTCATCACGCGCGACTATCTGCGCGTCGCCGAGGTTCATTTCGAGGCCGGTTACGTGCCGCGCCAGCACAATGTCGCGGCCTTCGCCCAGGCGATCCGCGCCATTGGCGAGCCGATCCATGGCCAGCCGGCCGAGACCATTTCCATGGCCAAGCTTCTGACGCTGCTGTTCGAGGTGACCGAACTCTTCGACATGGCGACACGGCCCGAACTGATCCTCCTGCAGAAAACCATGGTGGTGGTCGAGGGCGTGGCGCGCACGCTCGATCCGGCCTTCAACATGTGGAAGACCGCCGAACCCGTGGTCAGCGGCTGGATATCAGGAAATCTCGGGCCAAGCGGCCTGCTGGCCGACGCCCGCGACGGCGGCAAGGCGATGCTGACGCTGATCCGCCAAGCCCCCGAGTTGGCAGCGCGAACCGAGCGGCTGTCGCGCGAGATCGACCTGATGGCCGAGCATGGCCTGCGCTTCGACGAGGCGACGGCCCGTGCCATCGGCAAGGCCGAAGCGCGCTACAACCGCTCCGGCCGCGTGGCGCTTTGGGTGATAGCTCTTACGCTGGTCTATATCGCCTGGAAGCTTCTTTAGCCTCGCCCCATTCGAAGCGTGGCTTGCGGCAATTTGATTGCATTGCTATCATTGCTAACGGACAGGACGAGCAGAGTGCAATCACATGGCCAGCATCACGATCCGCAACCTCGACGATGAGGTCAAGGAACTGCTGCGTCTGTTGGCAGCGGAAAACGATCGCTCCATGGAAGAACAGGCGCGGGTGATGATCCGTGCCGCTGTCGACGGTCAGATCGGCCCCGTTGGCCGCCTCGATCAGATCGAGAAAGCCCTCAACCAACTGGCGAGTTCGCAAGGCACTCCGATTCCGGTGCCAACTCCGGTGGGCAAGGGCCTGCCGCGGAGTAGCCTCTCCGGCAAGCGCATCCTGCTCATCATCGGCGGCGGCATCGCCGCCTACAAGGCACTCGACCTGATCCGCCGTCTGCGTGAAAGGGGTGCGGCGGTGCGCGTGGTCATGACGTCGGCTGCGCGGGAATTCGTCACCACGCTGTCCGCCGGTGCGCTCTCGGCAGACCATGTCTTTACCGATCTCTTCGATCGCAATGACGAGCACGATGTCGGCCATATCAGGCTATCGCGCGAGGCCGATCTGCTAGTGGTGGCGCCCGCCACCGCCGACCTGATGGCCAAGCTCGCCAACGGCCACGCCAATGATCTTGCCTCCACCGTGCTCCTGGCCACCGACAAGCCGGTGCTGATGGCGCCGGCCATGAACCCCAGAATGTGGGCGCATCCGGCGACGCGGCGCAATCGTGCGGCGCTGCACAAGGATGGCATCACCTTCGTTGGCCCCGCCAAAGGCGAGATGGCCGAGAGCAACGAGGCTGGCGAAGGTCGCATGGCCGAGCCGCTGGAGATCGTCGCCGCCATCGAGGCGCTGCTCGATACCGGATCCAAGCCGCTGGCCGGCAAGAAGATCATCGTCACGTCAGGCCCGACGCACGAGCCGATCGACCCCGTTCGCTACATCGCCAACCGATCGTCGGGAAAGCAGGGCCATGCCATTGCGGCGGCATTGGCCAGGCTCGGCGCCGACGTGAGGCTGGTCTCCGGTCCCGTCAGCATCGCCGATCCGGCTGGTGTGAAGACCATCCATATCGAGCGGGCGCAGGAGATGCGCGATGCCGTGGAACAGCTTCTACCGGCCGATGCGGCGGTATTCGTCGCCGCCGTCGCCGATTGGCGCGCCGACAGCCCGGCCGGCGAGAAGATCAAGAAAGCGCCGGGCGAAGGCCCGCCGGTGCTGCGCATGATCGAGAACCCCGACATCCTTGCGGGCGTCGGGCATCACAAGCAGCGGCCGGCGCTGGTGGTCGGCTTCGCCGCCGAGACGCAGGACCTTTTGCGCAACGCCGAAGCCAAGCTGAGGAAGAAGGGCGCCGACTTCATTGTCGCCAACGACGTGTCGCAGACCAGCGGCGTCGGTCCGTCCGGTGTGATGGGCGGCGACCGCAACCGTGTTCGCATCGTCTCGAAGGCCGGCGTCGAGGAATGGCCCGAGATGAGCAAGGACGAAGTCGCGGCCCGGCTCGCCACCCTGATCGCAGAACGGCTGAAAACGATCGTGGTTTGACGAGCTGGATCGTCGGAATTCCGCAAAAACAAAGGTTTAGCGCGGGCTGGCGATTCTATCGAACGCTGAACGTGTTAGTCGGCAAGAAGCTCCGCGGTCCGTGCAAGCGCACTGCCGAAGCCATTGAGCGGAATGGAGAAGCTAACCGCTTGCCCCGTATCCGCCGCGAAGGCATCGACCTTCAAGGTGGTGCCCGCCTTGAGCACGGGGACGACCTTGGCATCGAACGCCACCGGCACCAGGCAGCCGACGGCTTGGCAAGTGTTGAACTGCAGACTGCCGTCCAGCTTCTGGTCGTCGATCGTCAGGGTGACGCCCTTGGCGAGCGCCAGGCCGAACGGCAAAGCGAGCGTACCGGTCGCGTCTTCGCCCGTCCTGCTCGACAGCTCTATCGCCAGCAGACGCTGGTTGCTTTGCTTGTTGAACTGCTGGTGTGACAGGCTGCATGCCTTGGCCGCGCCCGATATCTGGCAGTTGACCGCCCAGTCGCCATGGGTTTCGGACAGGGCCGATGCGCCGCCGGGCAACTGTGGCTGGTTGGCGGCGGGCGCGGCCGCCGCTTTGTCGCCTTTTGTCTGCGCCGCCGCGGCCGGCAGACCGGCGATGCAGGCAGCCCCCAGCATCGCCAGCAGATACGCGTGCTTCCTCATAAGGACCCCTTTTGCCCGGCTCCATCCCTGAGCCAGCTGGAAGCTGACCCTGAAGGACGCACTGTCGGCGTTCTGTTTGACCGTTTCCTCGAAGGCGCCGTTACATCCGACGGACATGCCGACGCCGTTGACGCCATGGAATTGGAGGCCGGCGTCAGCCCGATAGAGCGGCGAATCGATCGCTTCCGTCAAGTGCGATGCGGGCGGCGGGGCAGATTCTCCTCCGCCGCGAAGGGGGCGCGATCACGCGATTTCCTGTTATTCGGCACTCTGGCGTGGCACGAGGGGACAAACGCACTATATGTAGAGGGAATTTTGTTTGTGCGGGAATGAGCAGATGTTGGCGCTTCGGCCATCAACGGTTTTCATGACGGCGGCATTGGCAGCCTCGACGCTGGCGGGCATCTGTCTGCCTGCTTCCGCGCAGGTGCTCATTCCCTCCGTCGACAACAACGCGTTGATCCAGCAGAACGATCTGCAGGCCTTGCAAAACCGTGTCCAGCGGCAGCAGTTTCAGCAGCAGCAGCAACAGAATCGGGCTCAGGACCGGGTGATCGTGCAACAGCCGCCGCCCATCGTGCCGCGGGTCAGGCCGAACTGCCAGACCCAGATAATCGGCAACACCGCCGTAAGCACCTGCCGCTGAGGCGGGCTTCCCTTTTATTTAGCCGACTTACATGGTAGGGGCGTTCCGGTGCCCTTGCGGCAGTTTGGGTTTTGCAACGACACCGCGTCACGGTATGGGCACTGCACCGACTGGATTTTACGAATGGCAGCCACCAAGAAAAAGGCCGTGCGCAAGGCCAAGAAGGGCGAGACGATCCGCCAGGTCGCGGCTATCCCTTTTCGGCTGGACCAGCGCGGCGACATCGAGGTGATGCTGGTCACCTCGCGCACCACCAGGCGCTTCATCGTACCCAAGGGCTGGCCGATGAAAGGCAAGAGCGGACGCAAGGCGGCCACCATCGAGGCGCAGGAAGAAGCGGGCGTGCTCGGCAAGACCCTGAAGCAGCCGGCGGGCACCTATTCCTATTGGAAGCGGCTGGCCAACCGGTTCGTGCGCGTCGATGTCATCGTCTATCTGTTGGAAGTAACGCAAGAGCTTGCCGACTGGCAGGAAGCCAAACGGCGGCAACGGGCCTGGCTGGCGCCGGCCGATGCGGCCATGCTCATCGACGAACCCGAACTTTCGACGCTGGTAAGGACCTTGAAGCTTCCCCAGCCGGCACAAATCGGCCCTACGTAAAGGCCTCACGCCCCGGCGCCGTCCTCTTCGGGGAGCGGTCGCGCTGGCGTCCCGGCATAGGCCCACAGCCATTCGCGTGGCAGCGGACCTTTGTTCCGCTCGGCTTGCTGGGATTGTTCCCAGGCATGCGCCAGGATGCCGACCGAGCGCGACAGCACGAAAAGCCCCCGCGTCAGCGGTGGCGGAAAGCCGAGCTCGCCGTAAATGACGGCGGTCGCGCCATCGATGTTGAGCGGTATCTTTTTGCCCTTGCGCCGCGCGACCTCCGCCTCGATCGCCTCGGCGATATCGGCGAAGCGGCCATTGATCACGCCGCGCGCGGCAAACTCCCGAGTCAGTTCCATCAGGCGCGGCGCGCGCGGGTCGACCGGATGGAAGCGATGGCCCAGCCCCGGCACGTAGCCCTTTTCCCCGGCAAAGAACCGGTCGAGCTGCCCCGAGACAGCCTCTTTCAGCGTCGTGCCGCCATCGAGCGCCGCGGCAATGTCGCCATAGAAGGCAAGCGCCTGCTCGCCGGCGCCGCCATGCACGTCGCCAAGCACGTTGATGGCCGAAGCCATGGCGCTGTTGATGCCGACACCGCAGGTCGCCGCCATGCGGGCGATAGCGATCGACGGCGCCTGCGGCCCGTGGTCGACTGCGGCGCCCAGCGCAATGCCGAGCAGCGCGGCCTGTTCCTCGCTGGGCAATTCGCCGCGCAGCATCAGCCAGATGACAGCCGGGAAGCTGACGCGGCCGATCAGGTCCTGGATTTCATAGCCGCGCAGCCGGATGACGCCCGGCCGCATTTCGATAATGCCGGTCTGCCACCACTCCTCTGCACGCTCGCGGCCCGTCTTTTGCTCACTCATATCGTCTTTTGCTCGTTCATGTGAGTGCCTTTGTCTTCGCTCGGGGCGACAGGCCGGCGAAAACCTCGTCCATGTGCTCGCCCAGGGCCGGTGGCGGGGAGGCCGGCAATGGAGCCGTACCATCGACCATGAAGCCGCCGCGCAGAACCGTCAGCGGTCTCTCCATGTCAGCCACGCCGTCGAAAGCCCTGGTCATCTGGCGCTCCAGCACCTGCGGTTCGGCCAGCACTTGCGGGATCGTCAGCACCCTGCCCGCCGGCACCCCGGCGCGGTTCAGTTTTTCTTCCCACGCAGCCGCCGGGCCATTCGCCAGGGCCCCCTCGATCTCGATCTTCAGCGCCGCACGGTTCCGCTTGCGCGTCTCGCGCTCGGCAAAGCGTGGATCCGACGCCAGCTCCGGCCGTTCGATAAGCCGGCAAAGCGTTACGAACTGCTCCTGCTTGTTGGCGGCGATGTTGAGCAGACCGTCGCCGGTGCGAAAGGCGCCCGACGGTGCCGCCGTCATGTTCTCATTGCCCATCGGCTTGGGATCGACCCCGGCCGTCAGATAGTTGGAAACCGGCCAGCCAAGCGCCGACAATGTGCATTCAAGCATCGACACGTCGAGAAAAGCACCCTCGCCGCTCGTCTTCTGCCTTACCAGCGCCGAGACGATGGCGAAGGCCCCGACCAGTCCGCCCAGCGTGTCGGCGACGGGATAGCCGACCCGCAAGGGTGCCGTCTCCGGCGTGCCGGTGATGCTCATAATGCCCGAAAGGCCTTGGATGATCTGGTCATAGGCCGGATTGTCGCGCATCGGCCCGGTCCGGCCAAAGCCCGATATCGCGCAGTAGACAAGGCTGGGGCGAACCGCCTTCAGCGCCTCGTAACCGAGGCCAAGCCGGTCCATGACGCCGGGGCGGAAGTTTTCCACCAGCGCATCGGCGCTGGCGACCAGGTCGAGCAAGCGTTCGCGCTCGGCTTCCTTCTTGAGGTCGAGCACGACGGAGCGTTTGCCGGCATTCTGAGCCAGGAACGAAGCTCCCATGCCGGCCTGGTTGAGTTCCGGCGAACCGCCGAGCTGTCGCGCCAGGTCGCCGCCTTGCGGCGCCTCGACCTTGATGACGTCGGCGCCGAGCAGCGCCAACTGGTAGGCGCAGTAGGGCCCGGCCAGGACGTTGGTCAGGTCGAGCACGCGAATGCCGGAAAGCAGGTCTGTCATGTCACTTCAAATCGATCAGGCATCGCCCGGCACATGCTCCGGCCCCCGCAATCGGCGGCGTTCGATGTAGGCCCAGATATGCGGCCCGACCAGGCCGATGAAGGCCAGCGTCAGCAGGGTCAGCGACAGCGGGTGCTTGTAGAACACCGACCAGTCGCCGTTCGAGATCGTCATGGCGCGGCGGAATTGAGTTTCGGCGAGCGGTCCCAGGATCATGCCGATGATGACGGGCGCGGTCGGGAAATCGAAGCGCCGCATCAGGAAGCCGGCAGCACCCAGGAGATAGAGGATGGCGAGGTCGATCGGCGACTGCGAAATGCCGTAGGTGCCGACGGTGGCGAAAACCAGGATGCCGGCATAGAGCTGCGGCGCCGGGATCTTCAGCAGCCGCACCCAAAGCCCGATCAGCGGCAGATTGAGGATGACGAGAATGACGTTGGCGATGAACAGGCTGGCGATCAGTCCCCAGACCAGGTTGCCTTGTGTCGTCAGAAGCAGCGGGCCTGGATTGATGCCGTAGCTCTGGAAGGCCGAAAGCATGATTGCCGCCGTCGCCGAGGTCGGCAGCCCGAGCGTCAGCATCGGCACCAGCACGCCGGCGGCCGAGGCATTGTTGGCGGCCTCCGGACCGGCTACGCCCTCGATGGCGCCAACCGTGCCGAATTCCTGCTTGTGCTTCGAAAGCTTCTTTTCGATGGCATAGGACAGGAAGGTCGGGATCTCGGCGCCGCCGGCCGGCATGGCGCCGATCGGGAAGCCGATCGCGGCGCCGCGCAACCAGGGCTTCCACGAGCGCCTCCATTCGGCCGCCGTCATATAGAGCGAGCCCTTCAGCGGCACGATCTCGTCCTTGCCAGCATAACGGCGCGAGGCCATGTAGAGCGTCTCACCGACGGCGAACAGGCCGACGGCGGCGATGATGACGTCGACGCCGTCGAGCAGTTCGGTCATGCCGAAGGTGAAGCGCGGCTGGCCGGTCTGCAGGTCGACCCCGATCATGCCGATAACAAAGCCGGCGAACAGGCTGGTCAAGCCGCGCACCGAGGACGAGCCCAGCACCGCCGAAACCGTGATGAAGGCCAGCACCATCAGCGAGAAATATTCGGCCGGGCCGAAGGCCAGCGCGAACCTGACCACGATAGGCGCCAGGAAGGCGACGCCCAGCGTCCCGAGAGTGCCGGCGACGAAGGAGCCGATCGCCGAGGTGGCAAGTGCGGCGCCGCCGCGCCCGGACCGGGCCATCTTGTTGCCTTCCAGCGCGGTGACGATGGTAGCGCTTTCGCCTGGCGTGTTGAGCAGGATCGAGGTCGTCGAGCCGCCATACATGGCCCCGTAATAGATGCCGGCAAACAGGATGAAGGAGGCCTCCGGCGCAACCTGGTAGGTGATCGGCAGAAGCAGCGCGATGGTCAGCGCCGGTCCGAGGCCGGGCAGCACGCCGATGGCGGTGCCAAGCGTGGTGCCGAGCAGGCACCACAGAAGGTTGACCGGAGTGAAGGCGACGGCGAAACCGTGTGCCAGATGGCCTAGCGTTTCCATGGCGTCAGCCCCTCAGCGTGCTGGTGAACGCATCGATTACCGTATTCAGCTGGTTCTCGATGAAACCGGCGCCGATATTGACGCCGAGCGCCCTGGCGAAGCCGAAATAGGCGGCCAGCGCCAGCACGAGGCCAGTGAGCGCATCGCGCAGCGTATGCTGGCTGCCGAAGCCGTAGCAGACCAGAACGAACATGATGACGGATGCCGCGGTGAAGCCGAGCGGCTGGATCAGGAGCAGGTTGGCGACAAGGCCGATGACGACGAAGCCCATCGCCTTCCAGTCGGTCGGCGTCTCCTTTTCCTCCTCCGGCTGCCAGCCGCCGCGCAGTGCGGTGACGATGAGCAGGAGCGAAAGAACCACCAGGCCGAACATGGTGAGGTAGGGAAAGACGGTCGGGCCGACCTTGGAGTAGAGCGGCGACACCGGGATCGCCAAGGTCTGCCAGGCGACCGCCCCGGCACAGGCCAGAAGCCCGATGCCGATCAGCAGTTCGGGTACGGCAAGGCGCGAGGACGCAGCCTGCTGGTCGCTGGTGCTCATGAATGTCCTCCCAAGACAGCCGGCGTCTCACAGCCGGCTTTTATCCTATCTTCATCCCCGGTGGATCGCATGTCCATGCGAACGGCGGGAGGAAAAAGGGCGGACCATGGACCCGCCCCCTTCAGGGAAATCAGGCGAGCCCGAGATCCTTGAGGATGGCTTCGATGCGAGCCGTATCCTCGGCAAGGAACTTCGCATAGTCGTCGCCGGTGAGCAGGATGGGCGTCCAGTTGCGGTTCTTGCATTCCGTGGCCCAGGCATCGCTCTTGGCCATGGTCTCGACCAGCGTGATCATCGCCGCCTTATCGGTATCGGAGACGCCGGGGGGTGCGAAGACGCCGCGCCAGTTGAACAGTTCGACGTCGATGCCGGCTTCCTTCAGCGTTGGCGCATCGATGCCCTCCTGCCGCTTGTCGGCGGAAATGGCGAGCAGCCTGAGCGCCCCGGCCTTGACCTGTTCGGAGAACTCGCCAAAGCCGGAAATGCCCGCCGCCACCTGGTTGCCGAGCAGCGCTGACAGCGCCTCGCCGCCGCCCGCGAACGGCACGTAGGACAGGTTTGTCGCCGGCACGCCCGCCGTCTTGGCGATCAGGCCGAACAGGATATGGTCCGAACCGCCGGCCGAGCCGCCGGCGACGGGAACCTTCGTCGGATCCTCTTTAAGCGCGGCGACGAAGTCGGCGGCCGTCTTGAAAAAACGGCGAGGCCGCCGGCACCACCAGCGCTTCGAACTCGCCGGTGAGCCGGGCGATCGGCGTGACCTGCGTCAAATTATTGGCAGCCTTGTTGGCGATGATGGCGCCGACCATGACCATGCCGCCAACCATCAGCGAATTGCCCTTGCCGTTCCATTGACTGATGAATTGCGGCAGCCCGACCGTGCCGCCGGCGCCGCCGACATTGGTGATCTGCGAGCCGGAGATCAGCTTCTCGCTGCGCAGCACCTGGTCCATCGTGCGCGCGGTCTGGTCCCAGCCGCCACCGGGCGCCGCCGGCACGAAAATCTGGATCTGCGGCGTGCCTTGGGCAAAGGCGGGAGAAAGACGCGACGCCACCAGCCCGGCGGCCCCCGCGGCAGCGGTGCTCATCAAAAATTTGCGTCTGTTCAGCATGGGATTCCTCCAAATCACGACACCTCCTCCGGTGCCCGCCAAAAACGCGCCTGAAACCAGACCCGTGCTTGAGTTCAAGCAGACTTTACCGCGTTCCGTCAACAGGAACGATATTCTGCTGGACAGAATGCTTGAGCTGCGCGACACAATCGCGCCGCTCGACCTTTGTTCGACTGGGAACCAATGAATTCGGCAGGCAAACCAGCTGGCATCGAAATCCGGAGCGCGTCAGCCGACGGTGTTGCCGCGCTTGACCGGGCCATTGCCATCCTCGATGCATTCACCACGGCGGACCGCTCGCTCAGCCTTTCCGAGATCGCGGCCCGAACCGGCCTCTATAAGAGCACCATTCTGCGGCTGGCCAATTCGCTTTTGCGCGGACAATTGCTCGAGCGCCTGGACGACGGACGCTACCGCATCGGACCGGCCAGCTTCCGGCTCGGCGCGCTCTATCAGCGGTCGGTCGTGGCGGTCGACATCCTGCTGCCGATCATGCGCGATCTCTGCGAGCTAAGCTGGGAAAGCGTTGCGTTCTATGTCCGGTCGGGAGACGTACGCACCTGTCTCTATCGCGTCGAGTCCAAGCATCCTATCCGCTATACGATCCGCGAGGGTGACGTCCTGCCGTTGCTGGTGGGCTCCGGCGGGCGTGTGCTGGCGGCGTTTTCCGGACAGCCGGGCGAACCGTACGAAACCATCCGCAAGACCTGCAACTGCCTCGCCATCGGCGACCGCGACCCGCAGACGGCGGGCGTCTCGGCGCCGGTGTTCGGGCCTGGGCGGGTTCTGCTCGGCGCCTTGACCCTGGCCGGCCCGAGCACACGCGTCGACGCGGCCTTCCTGCGGCGCATGCGGCGGCCGCTGCTCGAGGCGGCGGCCCGTGCCACCCGCGCCTTCGGCGAGGATGCCTCGATGCTCGATGAAGCGGCTCGCGAAGCCGCGGTGCAAACGGATAATGCCAGTCCCGGCGCGGTTATCAGGAGCAGACGGCGTTCTCGAATCATTTCGACGCCCTTGCGGAACGATCGCTAATGCATGCCGCCCAAAGGGACCTCGGCTTTGGGAGAACGACGTAAAACAAGAAAGCTAAGCGCAGCGCATGAATCCGTTTCGACGCCGCGCGCTTTAGGCACTTGGCGAGTGCTCAGGCCAACCGCTCCAGCAGGATGGTCGGGGTTTCGTGATAGATGGTCCGCGCCACCTCCCGGTAGCCGCACTTCGTCGCCACGTTCAAGGAAGCGGTGTTTTCGGGGTCGATGATGCAGACGGTTTTGCCACGTCCGAAGGTCTCGTCGCCCCAGCCAAGCACGCGGCTGACGATCTCGGTGGCGAGGCCGGCGCCGTGGGCGGCCGGAGCGAGCGCCCACCCGGCCTCCGGAATGCCCTCTATCGGCGGCTCCATATCGCGCTTGAGGTCGTGAAACCCGGCCTCACCGACGAAACGGCCCGTCGCCTTGTCCTCGATCGCCCAGAAACCGTAGCCGAGCAGCGACCAGAGCCCGGCGTGACGCAGGAAGCGCATCCAGCTCTCTTCTCGCGTGCGCGGCCTGCCGCCGATGAAGCGGGTGACGACCGGATCGGCCCACATGGCGACATAGGCGTCGAAATCCTCCAGCCGGTGCGCTCGCAGGATGGCGCGCGTCGTTTCGATAACCGGAACGCCGCTTGTGTCGTGATGGGTCATGGGTCGCCCTCGCTCAAACCTGCAGCACCTAGCAAATCACCGGCCGCGAGCAAGGGCCAGGCCGGCGCGGATCATCTTCCAGACAGACGGCGCGCGCTTGGCGTGTCTCGATCCAGCCGGGACAGTCGTTCCTCCGATGGTCCGGCCGCGCCTCATGGGCCGCCAGCCAGAACGGTTGCGGATATCAGCACTTTGCCATTTGAGTACGATTGCAATCTGTTAGCCTGCGCTAGTTGTATCCGTGCAGCCGGTGTCGAGGAGAACTCCGCGCGGCGGTTGAAGATTTAAGCTCTGGGAGGAAATCACGATGAGAAGATTTGTCGCCGCTCTGGCTGCCGCCGTGGCCGTCACGCTTTATCCCGTCGCCGCAGGCGCGCAAACCTATCCCGAACGCACCATCACCGTCGTGGTGCCGTTTGCGGCCGGCGGCCCGACCGACACGGTCACGCGTCTTGTCGCGGAAGCCATGTCCAAGGATCTCGGCCAGCAGGTCATCGTCGAGAATGTCGGCGGCGCCGGTGGCACGCTGGGCGCTGGCCGCGTCGCGAAGGCCGAGCCGGACGGTTACACCCTGCTCCTCCATCACATCGGCATGGCCACCAGTGCCACACTCTACCGAAAGCTCGCCTACGACACGCTGAACGCCTTCGAATATGTCGGCCTCGTCACCGAGGTGCCAATGACCATCGTTGGCCGAAAGGACCTCGAGCCGGCCGATTTGAAGGGATTGGTCGAGTACGCCAAGGCCAACAAGGATAGCGTCACCGTAGCCAATGCCGGCATAGGTGCTGCCTCGCATCTCTGCGGCATGCTGTTCATGAGCGCTATCAAGACGCCGCTGGTCACCGTCCCCTACAAGGGCACCGGCCCGGCCATGACCGATCTCCTCGGCGGCCAGGTCGACATCATGTGCGACCAGACGACCAACACCACCAAGCAGATCCAGGGCGGCACGATCAAGGCTTACGCCGTCACCTCGCCGGAGCGCCTCGATGTGCTGCCCGATGTCCCGACGACGACGGAAGCCGGCCTTCCCGACGTGCAGGTCAGCATCTGGCACGGTCTTTATGCCCCCAAGGGCACTCCGGCGGAGATCACCGAACGGCTGTCGAAATCCCTGCAGGTCGCGCTGAAGGACGAGAACGTCGCCGCCCGCTTCGCCGAGCTCGGCACCAGGCCGTCGCCGCAGGCCGACGCGACGCCGGCCGCGCTGAAGGCCAAGCTGGAAAACGAGATCGCGCGCTGGAAGCCGATCATCGAAGCCGCCGGCCAATACGCCGACTGAGTTTTGAACGGGGCGCCGCCGGCGCCCCGTTTTCGCTTCGGTATCGTCGCGCGCCCGCAGCTTGGGAGGAATGTCATGAAGGCTTTCGCAATCGACAGGACGAACGGCATATGCGCTGCGCTGTTCATCGTTTTCGGCGCATTTTTCGCGTTGCAGTCGCTCGGCCTGGAAATCGGCACCGCCTTCCGCATGGGGCCGGGCTATTTCCCGCTGGTGCTGGCGATCGTGCTGATCCTGCTTGGCCTCGTCATCCTCGTCCAGGCGATGCGATTCGAGGGCGATCCGATCGGCTACATTGCGTGGCGCGGCTCGCTGTTCATCCTTCCCGCTCCGATCTTCTTCGGCCTGACGGTGCGCGGCCTCGGCTTCATTCCGTCTATCTTCCTGACGGCGCTGATCGCATCGTTCGCCAGCGGCCGCATGAAACCGCTGACTGCGTTCGTGCTGTCGACCGGCCTGACCCTGTTTGCATTCCTCGTCTTCAGCTACGCGCTCGGCCTTCCGTTCCGGCGCTTTGGCCCATGGCTGCCATTGTGAGGAGATGAGCATGGAGCTCCTCGGCAATCTGGCGCTCGGCTTTTCGACCGCTTCATCGCTGACGAACCTTGGATTCTGCTTGATCGGCGTCCTTCTTGGCACGCTGATCGGCGTCCTGCCCGGGATTGGCGCCACCGCGACCATCGCCATGCTCTTGCCGATCACCTTTCAGATCGGCGACCCGGTTTCCTCCCTCATCATGCTCGCCGGCATCTATTACGGTGCGCAATATGGCGGCTCGACCACAGCCATTCTCATCAACATGCCCGGCGAATCGTCCTCGGCCGTCACGGCGATCGACGGCTATCAGATGGCCAGGAACGGCCGCGCCGGCGCGGCACTCGCGATTGCGGCGATCGGTTCGTTCTTCGCCGGCACGGTGTCGACCTTCCTCGTCGCCATCTTCGCCCCGCCGCTGACCTCGATCGCGCTGGAGTTCGGCGCGGCCGAATATTTTTCGCTGATGGTCGTCGGCCTCGTCTCGTCGGTCGCGCTTGCGCACGGTTCGATCGTCAAGGCGCTGGCGATGGTCGTGCTCGGTCTGTTGCTCGGCATTGTCGGCAC